>NZ_FNBU01000012.1 GCF_900102435.1 Sporolituus thermophilus DSM 23256
CTACCCAGCCAGGACGAAGCATCTTATCTTGTTTGATCAGCTGGTCCATTTTTTCTAAAACCGCCTTGACGATCGTGCGCCCTACGTCATGTAGTTTATTTTGTAACAGCCGCTCAAATTTCTGAAAATCCATCTCATACAATAAACGCTCAAATTCTTTCTCGTCTTCTTCCAACTTCGAAAGGATAACCTCTTTGATATATCGAATAAATACTGTCATGAAGACATCACCCCTGGGTAATCTTTTTGGATTACTCATCCCGTCGAAGGATGGTGATGTCTTCTTCTTTTTTCTTCCTCAAAAATCCTACAGTAATTTTACACTAACACAATCAAAAAATGGAAATTTATTCCAAACCGTGAGCTAGTCGTCGTATAAACCATAGCTATGGCAATATATGCGTAAAAAAACGGTGCTTGGTAAGCCACCCAATGAAAAAGGATCGGATAACCCGATCCCCTTATTCAAGTACGTACACTTTTACTTTTTTAATGCCATAGTCAAGGGCTTCACTCCGCGTATTGAAAGCCAGGTCGATACGGTTACCTTTAATGGCACTACCTTGGTCCTCGGCAATCGCTTCACCATAGCCTTCCACCCAAAGCCGGGTCCCCATAGGGATTACATTAGGGTCAACCGCGGCAACGCCTTTGCGCACTTTGCCGCCCATATAGGTCTTATCTCCCCATTTGCCGTTATCCAGCGGACCGGGGGCATAAGCGGTAGCCGTCATATCCAGGACACGCTTATAGTTTTGTGGCGCTCCCATTAGAGAATTATTAGTGCGCACACTTTGCGGCGCCAGAACATTATTAAGATTAAACAGCATGGAGATAACGGCCAATTCCTTTTCATAAGAAACCAGACGGGCGCCTAAAGTTTGCTCGACTTCTTGCCGAAGGGCGGTTTCAACATCCTTATTTAGGTTCCTGTTCGCGGCAGAGGCGATAACTGCACCCGCTTCTTTCGATTGACTTGCTTTTTCCAAGGCTGTTTTGGCGAGTAAATCCCACAACGCTTCTTTCTTGCCTTGTTCTAAATCCTTCTTTACTCTCAGCAATTCTTGCACCCGTACCATATTGGGGTCGGCAGTGACAACTTCTGCGAGCTTGTCCTCAAGAAAAGCAGCATGTACCTGCGGCAATACAGGAGAAAACATATTGATGGTCAACGCCATCAAAGTGATAACTGCAGCTTTCTTCACAATTCATCTCCTTTCCCCTCTTGCTCCCCCCATTGTACCATATTGTTTACATAATTAACAAACGGTAATTTTAACAAAAAAACCGGCCAGATAATCGGCCGGCTTATTCAGGCTATTGTAATAATGCCATCACAATATTGGGGAACTACCGCAAAAATATCGTGCCGGAGACAAAAAGCCACATCATCGGCAAAACCGATTTCACGTAAATAACGCCCGTGCGACGAAGCCATCACCGTTTCAAGCAGCTCGGAGCGAACCCCCTCGTACATGGCACGGGCGGCAAGAGCTTTATCACTAAGAGTGGCCGATAAACCGCAACAGCGAACAAGCAGACCGGCACAGAGGACGTCCTCTATGGAAAAACGTCCTTCCGTACCGGCGCAGAGAAATACAACATCCCGCCCCATGTTGGCCAAACACTCACATACAGCCGTAGCATTGACAAATCCTGCCGTAAAAACGGCGGCGGCATTGCGCGCAAAGTTCAGCGCCCTAGTTCCGTTTGTCGTCGTCATAATAATCGTTTTACCATCCACTATATTGCGTACATACTCAAACGGGGAATTGCCAAGCTGAAAGCCAGGTATTATAAGCCCTTTTCTTTCACCCGCCAGTAATGCGTCAGGAAAACGATCCTGCTTTAAAGCAACGGCCTCTGCGACCGTCGCCGCGGGGACTAGCTTCCGGCAGCCATTGGCAAAAGCCGTGGCAATGGATGTTGTGGCGCGTAAAACATCAATAACAACGACAACACTAGCAGAAGACGCTAGATAATCATCTGGCGTAAAACATACATCGATTTGCAATAAAACACC
Organism: Sporolituus thermophilus DSM 23256; assembly: GCF_900102435.1. Lineage (NCBI taxonomy): Bacteria > Bacillati > Bacillota > Negativicutes > Selenomonadales > Sporomusaceae > Thermosinus > Thermosinus thermophilus. The sequence continues at coordinate 2,024 of NZ_FNBU01000012.1, forward strand.
TACTTTGCCAATTCATAGAGGACTTCCGTCAATACACGGATGCCTGCCTCAATATCCTGGGGAGAAGCGTACTCATCCGGATTATGGCTAATGCCGTTAGCGCAAGGAATGAAAATCATGCCGGACGGAGCGATTTGGGCTATATTCATGGCATCATGACCCGCGCCACTATTGATATGCCGGTAAGAAACGCCTAGCTTGCGGCAAGCAGTCTCGATGACTTCAATAACATCGGAATGAAGCTGAACGGGTTTATCAGAAGATAAAACTTCGATAGCCACAGGTGTTTCCTGCGCCTCGGCAATGGTACTAACCGCATCCTTGATGTCTTGTAAAGTCTCGATGATACTTTCATGATCAACACCCCGGATATCCACCCACATCTCAACCCGCCCGGGAATAACGTTCATGACATTCGGATAAACCTTGATGGCGCCGACAGTTCCTACTGTGCCCTTATGGGATTGTTCTGACGCAACCTCCTGGACGGCTAGTATCACCATGGCAGCACTAACCAGCGCGTCCTGGCGCTGATCCATTGGGGTAGTACCGGAATGGGCGGCCGTTCCTTTAATAGTTATTTTTAACCTGGTCGGCGCAGCAATAGCGCCGACAATGCCAATTTGGACACCCTCTTTTTCAAGAACAGGCCCCTGTTCGATATGCAGTTCCACAAAAGCTTTAATCTCGCCTGGCGACCGGCTAACGCCAGACAACGCTTCAAAATCCAGCCCGCAGCGTTTCAGTACGTCGGGAAAACTATTCCCTTCCTGATCCCGCGCTTTGCTCCAGGCCAATAGATTAGCGGCGCCAACCATTGCCTTGCTGCCCATGGTGGCGAACCCGAACCGGCTCGATTCCTCGGCAGCAAAAATAATCAGCTCCACGGGATGAGTAAGAGGCCCGCGTGCTTTTAATTCTTTAATAGCGGCAAGCCCCCCTACGACGCCGACAACTCCATCGTATTTACCGCCTTCGGGGACGGTATCAAGGTGGGAACCGGTAACAACAGCGGGAGCATTGGGGGCAGTGCCATCCATACGGCCGATAACGTTACCAATCTGGTCCACCCGTACAACCAACCCTGCTTCACGCATCAACCCCATTATGTATTCCCTCGCCTGAAGATCAGCGGTAGTATAAGCCAGACGCGTAACACCCTGTTCGCCCTTACCCCACTGCGCAATACGCTCAATTGTTTCATTGACCCAGTCCATTCTTCTCGCCCCCTTCATTTTACCTTATTGTGAGTATACCCCCCAATTGGCAATTAATCCAACTAGCCCAAAATATCTTGTTTTACCTTCTCAAAGCCGAGACGGTCAATCATCATACCCATACGTTCATAGTTACGAGCATTTTCTTTATAATATGTAATAATTCTATCAACTAATGGCAAAACAGCGTCCGGCGCTACATGTTCAGCCAACAGATTTGCCAGCCGGGGTTTTATGCCCGCGTTGCCGCCAATTAGGATATGGTAGCCCTTAGGCGTTCCGATAATCCCCAGGTCTTTGATCGCCGGTTCGGCACAGGAATTCATACAACCGCTAACGCCGATTTTAAACTTTGAGGGAAGGTTCATACCATGGTAACGCTCGTCCAAGGCAAGTCCAAGCGTTACCGCGTCCTGCTGCGCCCGCTTGCAGAAATGGGTAGCCGGACAGATTTTCACACTCCGCACACATAACCCTACCGCATGACCTTTGCTCATGCCGAGTTCTGACCAGGCGGCGTCAATTTTATCCGGCTCAATCCCAACAATGGCAATCCGCTGCGCCGACGTTACCTTGAGCGCTTTCGCCCCGTATTTTTCCGCTACGTCGGCTAATTTGCGCAAAAGATTAGGATCTAAAATAATGCCACCCGGTATGTGGGGAGCAATAGCATAGGTTTCGTTATCTCTTTGCAAGATTGCGCCTTTATCCAGCATATCAGTCTTTACTTCCATGATAATCCTCCTAAACATTAATTTGGTACAAATAATTATTTGCCATTAACCGTCTAATTCCTGCAAAAAAATAACACCGTTGCCGGTGTAGTAAGAAAAGCAGGTATTCTACATGACGAAGGAAACAACCATGGTAAACAAGATAGCGGCGGCCATTACCCCGCCGATAATTAGGGCGGTACGGTTGAGATTACTGACATCATTTTTGTGATAAGCCCGTTTGCTCGTACCTTTTACCACAGCGTATCCCCCTGGAAAGAAGAATATCTACTTATAATTTTACGAATTTTGGTTGTTTTGACAAGAGCTTACAGCATTTTGTTCATAAAACCGGCATCAAAACGGATAGTTAATAGACATAGCCTGCCAAAAAACTACTGGCTGCAATAAAGCCGATAATAAAAACCACGCCTGGCCATTAACGTTTCGTGGGTCCCCTCTTCGACAACCCGGCCTTTGTGTAAAATGAGAATTTTATCGGCCCGCTCGATTGTCGAAAGACGATGGGCAATAACCAGCATACTGCGCTTTTGCCCAATCTTTTCAAGAGCGTTTTGAATCATAGCCTCGGTTTGGCTGTCAACGCTCGATGTCGCTTCATCTAAAACCAAAATATCAGGCTGGACGGCTAATGCCCGGGCCAAAGATAACAACTGCCGCTGCCCTGCGGATAGCAGCGCCCCTTGGTAACCTACTTCGGTATTATAGTGGTGCGGCAGCTCCCGCACAAAACGGTCCAAGTTGGCCATCTTCGCCGCCCAAACAATCTGCTCCGTCGTCATGGCCGGATCATATAGACTGATGTTGTCGGCCACCGTCCCTTTAAAGACATGCACATCCTGAAATACCGCTCCAATTTTCTTGCGCAGCAGACGGGGATGTATATCTTTAATATCAATGCCGTCAATGGTAATCCGTCCGCGCTGCGGTTCATAAAACCGCAGCAGTAGCCGCAGGACGGTTGTTTTCCCCGATCCCGACAGACCGGCAATACCGACAAATTCGCCCGGCATGATTTCAAAAGAGAGACCGCGCAACACCCACTCCTGCTCCTGATAGGCAAACCAGACGTTTTCAAAAGCAATGCGCCCGGTAAAGGCCAAGTCGCGCGTATATTTGTATTGGTCTTGACCCTCGGCCGGCGCTGCGTCGGTAAGTAGGTCATATACCCGTTCGGCAGCGGCAATCGCCGACTGCAGCAGATTATACTTTTCCGCCAAATCTTTAATTGGCCAAAAAAATTTTTCCACATACCGTAAAAAAGCAATAACCACGCCAACATCAATGCTTCCTGCCTTTTGCCAACCGCTCGACCACAGTACCAAAATAATTGCAATAGTATATATAACTTCTACTAATGGCCGAAATATTGCAAAGGTTCGCATTTCTTTTAGCCCCGCCCCCAGGTAATCCCGGTTCAGGGCGGCGTATTCCTGTTCTGTCCGGTTAAAGCGGGCAAAGCCCTTGACGGCGAGGATACCGTTTAATGTTTCCTGAATGAAGGTATTAATGGCGGCTGTCCGTTCACGAACTAGACGATAGGCCTGACGGGCATACTTTTGATAAGTTGCTGCCATAACAACCATCAAGGGAACAACCGCAAAAGATATTAAGGCCATTTGCCAATCCATTACCAACATGGCGATAACGATGCCGGTCAGAATGATACTATCGCCGGCAAATGCCACTAATACATCGGTATATAGATCACGGAGGGCTTCTATGTCATTAGTAACCCTTGTCACCATCCGGCCTACCGGTTGTTCCGCCGCCTCCCGGTATGGCTGTCCGGTCAATCTGGTAAAAACTTTTTGACGGACATCAAAAATAATACGCTGCCCAATATACTGAAGAAGATAAGCTTGTCCATATGCTAGCACGGCACCGGAAACAATGGTAGCCACATAGATGCCGGCAGTACGCATAAGACCTGCCGCGTCCTTAACGGCAACCTGTTCATCAATAGCTATTTTTAATAAATAGGGGCGGACAAGGTCGGCGGCCGTTCCTAACAGCATTACCAGCAGCGCCGCCGCAAACAGACCTTTGAACGGCCGGGCATAAAGCCACAGTAGCCGGAGCATTCTTTCGTCAATTCGCCGGGCGCTGTCAGTAGTATCATAGTCTTTTCCGCGAAAGTACATGCTCATTCCATATCACCGAAATCGGTTTGTTGTTCATAAAGCCGGCGGTATAGCCCATTTCTGGCAACCAACTCGTGATGGGTACCTTGTTCCACTATGCAACCTTTATCAATGACGACAATTAAATCGGCATCTTTTACCACCTTAACCCGTTGAGAGACCAGGATAGTGGTGCAACCTTGAATTGTTTCCCGTAAATTAGCGAGCAGTTCGGCCTGGGTCTGGTAATCAAGGGCGGAAAAAATATCGTCAAGCAGCAATACCGGCGGCTTTTTAATAAGGGCTCGGGCAATACTGATACGCTGTTGCTGCCCGCCAGAAAGAACTCTTCCTCTTTCTGCTAACAGTGTTTCGAACCCGAAAATTTTTTTATCAATCGCCTCTTTTACAATAGCTTTCCTGGCCGCATCCTCAATCTCTGTTCGCGAATAAGCCTTATCAAAGCCGATATTGTCCCCTACCGTCCGGGCGAAAAGAATGTTTTCCTGAGGAACATAGCCGAAAGCCTGCCGTAAACCAAAACAGTCTATTTCATGTATTTCCCGGCCGCCGATATAAATGGTGCCAACCGGCGGTTCGTATAGGCGGAGAAGCAGTTTGAGTAATGTAGATTTACCGGCGCCGGTAGGACCGACAATACCAACCGTCTTGCCAGGCGGCACCGTTAACGAAAACTTTTGCAAGGCCGGTTTTTCCGATAATCTATACCGGAATGATAAATTTACGATTTCAATGGCACTATTACGCAAATCAGGTATTGATGCTTCGGCGTAACATTCGTCCGTCCGTTCTGTCAGAATATTGGCCAGACGGGTTAGCGACGCCGTGCCGCGCTGGATAATGTTAATCAAATAGCCAAGTCCCATGACCGGCCAGATAATAAGCCCTAAATAGCCAATAAAGGCGGTAAAATCGCCAACAGTAATTGTACCTTCGATAAGCAGTAAACCACCGACATACAGGGCTATGGCATAACTCACAAGCGGCGCCAGATGGGTAAGCGGTATATACGCCGCCTGTAACTTCGCCATAGCCATGTTACTGGCCATCGCCTTTTCGCTCTCGGCTTTAAATTTTGCCGCCGCCCTCTGCTCCGCGGCAAAACCTTTAATAACCTGCAGTCCGGAAAATATTTCCTGGGAAAACGCCGTCAAGGCGGCAAACTGTTCCTGAACGGCCCGAAACCGCCGGTGTACAGTATCGCCCATCCAGGTAGCCAATACTAAAATCACTGGCAGCGGTAGAACGGCCAATACAGTTAACCCCCAATGGATTTGGCTCCCCATGACCAAGAGCGACACCAGCCCCATAATAACAGCATCAACGAACAACATGCTGCCAAGCCCAACGGCAACCCGGACTGCGGAAATGTCGTTGGTAGTCAACGCCATAATCTGCGCCGGTCCGTGCCGGTCATAATAATCCATCGGTAAACGCAAAGCATGCTGGTACAACTGTTCGCGCAGGTAAAATTCTAAAAGCCGGGCGCTACCCATAATTCCTTCCCGGTACAAATACCGAACCAAGGCAATAGCGGCCGTAACGACTCCCAGCAGTATGAGGTCACGGTTTAAAGCGTTGTCTGTGGTAGCAAGATGATCGATAGCGTTGCCAATTAGGCGGGGAATATATAGTTGCAGGATATCGGCAACCATTAAAAAGATAATGCCCAAACAATAGCGCCGCCATATCTTGCGAAAAAAGGGATACAAAAAAAGTAAATGCTGCAGTAGACATCACCTCTTGCTTTTATACAATTAACCTTATTGACTAATAATCCCTTTCGAAAACAATAAAAACTGACCGCCAAAACAGACGGTCAGTTTTTATTGTTTATCTGGATGCTAAATTTTATTAGCAGTCATGAATCATATTTTTTTTGTATTGGGAGTAGAGGTTTTGCAACTCGACCATCCGCTCGGACATCTCGATCTGAAGATCGGAGGCAGTAGCGTAATCGCCGGCTTGGATAGCTTCTTTTATGCGACTAAATAGTGACTTGTGGGCCATAGAATCTTTGGCCAGATATACCCGCAGGCTATTGATTTTTTCCCACATATACATGTCATAATCACTGGCATTGGCCGCATCGTGAAGACATTTGCATTCCTTAACGATTTCAAGGTTCTCCGGAATTATGCGGTTGATAAGCTCAGTCCGCCACCGCAGCAAGGCGCCTGCCTTGAAAGCGTCGATAATTTCCTGACGGAAAGCGTTGCTTGCCTTAAGAACCGCTAACTTCTCCGGATACTTAGTCAGGTTTTGCATATTTTCCCAGACAGTGGCAGGCGGTTTACCAAAGAGACGGTCGCGCTCTTCCGGCGAATAATCGTCAAAGACGTCATGCTCACTACGATACGCCCGATCAGTCTCAAGATAAAAACCAGGTACACCTGCATCTTTTGAAAGTTCGGCTTCCAGTTCTTTCAGCGTTCTGCCCGATTCCAGAGCGGCCTTGATTCCATCCAGCATGGTGATGTAAAAAGCAGCAATGGCAATATACGTATTAGTGTAAGGGTTGGGTGACCGCACTTCAAAACGAGTAGCCAGCGGATTAGTAACGTCGCGGACGAGGCCGGCGAGAATGGTCCGGTTACGCGACGGCACTTCCGGCGAATGACCAAGCGAAGTCACAATGCATACCGGCGCCTCAAAGCCAGGCTTGAGCCGGTTTAAAGAGTCATTGGTCGCCGAAACGAAAGGATTAACTACCTCATAGTTCTTCAGTAGCCCCATGATGGCTCCATAGCCAATGGCGCTTAAAAAGTCTTTTTTCATGTCTGCGGGAGCAAAAAGATTGACAATTTTACCCGATTTTAGTTTAGCAGCCATACCGATATGGGTGTGTTCGCCATTACCCGCAACACCAATAATGGGCTTAGCCTTAAACGTAACATCCAGACCATTAGCCCGGAAAACTTCCCGGATTACAATGCGAGCTTGCAGTTCATTATCCGCGGTTTGCATCGGTGTGGAATAGCGCCAGTCAATCTCTAACTGCTCCATAACATGGCTGAGGTGCCCTGCTTCATCAATTTTCGCCTTGACACCGCCGACTTCCTTATGCCCCATTTCCGGTTCAAGCCCATAATTGGCAAGCAATAATAAGGCCTGTTCCATGGCGGTGCGGACTTCACCGCGCGTGCGTTGCCAGTATTGTTCCTGCATGACCTGTGATGCGCGCAATTCCTCAACCTGAGCTTTATTGGCCGGCGTCTTAACCCAAAATTCCAGTTCAGTGGCTGCCGTAAAGATAATGTCATCGATTTCGTCGACATTGACATGTTCTAAGCCGGGGATATGCTTATACTTACTGAATAATTTCATAAGTTCGCTTTTTACATATTCCAGCCCCGTGGCTAAAATCGAGCGCGAGTCAACCCGCACACCATTATGCACAAGGAAGGCTGGGATGCGCAAAGTACCGACCGGTTTGCCGGTTTCTTCATCAATATGTTCATAGTTATAATCAACAAACCAATTGACATTTGGATCGGCTAGCATATCAACTTTTGCATTGTTAAGAGTGGCAATTCCGGTCAGCACTACCGAAGAACCATCTGTTTGCACAGCCGTACCGTTAAAAAAGTCGTCCATATTTTCCAATAAAAACTTAATGGGAATTTTTTCATCCGTATCATTGCCTGCCAGGTCAATACCTACTAAAGAAGCAAATTTAATTTCCGGATGTTCCCGAAGAAGACTTAAAATTTCGTCTTTGCTGAGTTTGCCCGCGGGAACCACATACAGTAAATCTTTCTTAACCATCATGTTTCACCTCTGCCTTTAGTTTGTTACAGGCCACTCGTGTCAATACAAAATAAGACAAAACTCCCCCGCACTACGTACAGGGGAGTCTTCATTGACTCGAGTTATTCTTATGTTTTTATTATAGCAAAGTTTTTCTTTTTGTCTAGAGGGAAGTAAATTTTTTAGTTTTCAAACTGAATGTTGGGACAGCAAATATATATTCGCCCCAATATTTACAATATGTTGATCTTAATAATAAAGATAAAGACAGCCAAAAAACAAAAATGCTTCGCCAGTCCGCGAAGCTCTAATTCCATTGGTGCCGAGGACCGGAATCGAACCGGTACGGGTGTTACCACCCGAGGGATTTTAAGTCCCTTGCGTCTGCCAGTTCCGCCACCCCGGCGAATATCAGGACAATAGTAATTATAGCTTAAAAAACAATATTTAGCAAGCTGCCAGCGGCGATAATGTGATTATCTTGGATAATGTCACCTTGTAGATTAGCGCGATAAAATGCCAGTCGATAAAAACGGCCAATTATGCCCCTGTTTTGGCGTCCGGCGTTTTCATTGGCTGCTTGCCAGCCTGTCTTGCCCACCATGAAGCTAAGGCCGGCCCGGAGATGTTGTGCCATACACTGAAGATGGCGCTTGGCAGCGCGGCAACAGGTGATAAGTGTACCATTGCCAATGCCGCGCCCAGACCGGAGTTTTGCATGCCTACTTCAAAGGATATCGCCTTAGCCTTATACTCGCTCATGCCGCAGAGTTTGCGGGCTACGATATAGGCGAACAGATAGCCGCATAGGTTATGTAGCATAACGCCAATGATGACCAGCCCTGCTACAGAAGCCAGGCGCTGCGCGCTGGCGGCGACAACAGCGGCCACAATGGCAATGATAGCAAGTACAGAAATCATCGGTACGACTTTAATAAATTTCTGGACGGCGACCCCCAAAACTTGCCGGATGACCACCCCGGTGACGATAGGTAGCAGGACGATTTTCAGAATATCAATCAATAAAGCGGTGGCGTTAACGGGAATATATTTGCCCCCTAACCAAAGGAAGAGATACGGCGTGACAAAAGGAGCAATAAGAGTGGTAACGGAACTTACCGTGACAGATAGAGCTACATCGCCTTTAGCCAAGTAAGTCATAACATTCGAAGCCGTACCGCTCGGAACACAACCGACTAGAATAAAACCAGCCGCTAAATCAGGGTTCATACCAATGACGGAGGCAATCAACACCCCTAACAGGGGCATAATAATAAACTGCAGCAATACACCGATAACAACATCACGGGGACGTTCAAATACGGCCACAAAGTCATTTTTGGTCAGCGTCAGGCCCATGCCCAACATCACTATGCCCAGGAGCAGTGGAATGTGAGGGGTAATTTGTTTAAAAGGCGCCGGATTGGTAAACGCAAAAGCGGCGGCGGCGATAACCAGAAGAGCAAAATAATCGCTCAAAAATTTTACAACCCGTTCTATAGTATTCATTCTTCTACCACCTTCATCCTATTTAAGGATAGCACCCGTGCTGGCCGACGTTACCAATTTGGCATACCGGGCAAGATAGCCTTTTGTCACTTTAGGTTCGGGCCTGACCCAAGCAGCGCGCCGCCGGGCCAATTCCTCGTCGCTAAGCCGCACGTTCAGTTTGCGCGCCGGGATGTCGATCTCAATAATATCACCTTCTTCAATCAAGGCCAGATTGCCGCCTTCGGCGGCCTCAGGCGAAATATGTCCGATAGCGGCCCCGCGCGATGCACCCGAAAACCGGCCGTCAGTGAGTAATGCTACATCTTTATCAAGACCCATACCGGCGATTACGGCTGTCGGATTAAGCATTTCCCGCATACCTGGGCCACCTTTTGGGCCTTCATACCGGATGACAACCACATCGCCCTTATTAATTTGCTTGTTGATTAAGGCGGCAATAGCGTCCTCTTCCGAGTTAAAAACGCGCGCCGGACCACTGTGGCGCAACATATCCTCTGCTACGGCACTCTCCTTAACAACCGCCCCATCCAGCGCAATATTACCACGGAGAATAGCAATTCCGCCTGTCTTACGATAAGGGTTCTCTACACTACGAATGACATCTGGCCGTTTAACTGCCGCACTGGCAATATTTTCGCCTACTGTCCGGCCATTAACCGTCAGGATTTCCGTATTAATGAGGCCCAGCTTACTAAGTTCTTTCATGACAGCAGCAATACCGCCTGCTTCGTGCAGATCCTGGATGTGGTGCGTTCCGCCCGGGCTAAGTTTCGTAATATAAGGTGTCTTGCCGCTGATTTGGTCAAATAGTTCCAACTCTAAAGTAATACCAGCTTCATGAGCGATCGCCGGCAGGTGAAGGACGGTGTTAGTGGAGCCGCCAATGCCCATATCCACGGTAATCGCGTTTTTGAACGCCTCCAACGTCATTATGTCGCGCGGCCGGATATTCTGACGGACAAGTTCCATTATGCGTTTACCCGCTTCTTTAGCTAGCATTCGTCTCGCGCCAAAATTAGCGGCGGGAATCGTGCCATTGCCCGGCAACCCCATGCCTAACACTTCCGTTAAACAGTTCATGGTGTTGGCAGTAAACATGCCGGCACAGGAACCACACCCCGGACAAGCGGCCATCTCCATCTCATGGAGTTCCTGGGCGGTAATTTGTTGAGACTCATAAAGGCCGGCTGCTTCAAACATATTACTTACGCTAATGTCACGGCCGTTGTAGCGTCCGGCCAGCATCGGCCCGCCGCTGACAACAATGGCCGGAATGTTGAGGCGCGCCGCTGCCATAAGCATGCCGGGAACAATCTTATCGCAGTTAGGAATTAGTACTAATCCGTCAAATTTGTGGGCAATAGTCATCGCTTCGATGCTGTCGGCAATCAGTTCACGACTGGCCAGAGGGTACTTCATCCCTTCATGCCCCATGGCGATGCCGTCGCAAATACCGATGGCGGGAAATTCAACAGGCGTGCCACCGGCAGCAATTACGCCGTGCTTGACGGCCTCGGCGATGGTATCAAGATGAATATGACCGGGAATAATTTCGTTTTGGGCGTTCACGATGCCGATAAGCGGCTTTGCCAGATCTTCCGGCGTATAGCCCATAGCGTAAAATAAGGAACGGTGCGCGGCCCGGGTAGAGCCCTTTTTGACTTCGTCACTAATCAATTAAATCACCTCATTGCTTTTTTTAGGAAATTTATTTCTGTTTTTATAATTTCATTCGTCATAAATCTCATCAATCCTCCTGTAGAAAACAACAGTGTATACAAAATGCATATAAAACGTAAACAAGACTAAATAAACCCTTTATTTTCTATGAAAGGGCAAAGATTTACAAAAAAAGGGTACCTATCAGGCCCCCACAATCTATATTTCCCGATATAGCAAAAAACTCCAGTCCCATGTAGACTGGAGTTTTTTGCTGTTTGGAGGCGGCACCCAGATTCGAACTGGGGAATAAAGGTTTTGCAGACCTCTGCCTTACCACTTGGCTATGCCGCCATAGTATGGAGCGGAAAACGGGATTCGAACCCGCGACCCTCGCCTTGGCAAGGCGATGCTCTACCACTGAGCTACTTCCGCCCGATGGTGCCTCAGGGCAGAATCGAACTGCCGACACGAGGATTTTCAGTCCTCTGCTCTACCAACTGAGCTACCGAGGCATTAAGATGGCGACCCCGATGGGACTTGAACCCACGATCTCCGCCGTGACAGGGCGGCATGTTAACCACTACACCACGGGGCCACGATGCAATCGCATTAGTTATTATATAAAATCAGAAGGTTACTGTCAACACCTAATTTTCATGTACGCTGGCCATAACCTTACTGCGGATAATATATTATCCCTTTTTGCTGTTATTGTCAAGTGTTTCTGTGAAAAATCGTGATACCAACACTTTATTAATGGTCTCCACAACCTGACTAGGAACAAAAGGCTTTACGATAAAATCTGACGCACCGGCTTTTAATGCCTCCGTAATAATACTTCGCTGGCCAACCGCCGTTACCATTATAATCCGTGCGAGCGGATCTTCTTCATGAATAAGCCTGACAGCTTCAATTCCATCCATTTTCGGCATTGTTATATCCATTGTCGTAAGGTCGGGCCGGTACTGCCGGTACATTTGAACGGCCTGTCTACCGTCACTAGCTTCCCCTATCACTTCGTGGCCATGATCTACGAGCACTTTCTTCAGCATCATCCGCATAAAGGCAGAATCGTCACAAATAAGTATTTTGGCCAATGTTTTAGCCTCCTCGTCCTGTAGCACCACCAATCCCCAACTGCATTAGTCAGATACCTTTTCCATATTTAGCTGCTTCCTTAAATTTTGCAGCGTGATCTGGAGATTAGCTTTAATGTTTTCTTCCAGCTCGGCAAGCGTCTTGGCATCAAAAGCGCTTACAACCTGCGGCGTTCGCCGCACGCGCAGCTCGCCAAAAAACTCATCACGATAAATGTTATAAAAGATAAGCAAACCGCTTTCAGCGGCAAAATCGCTATAATCAATTATAATATATGACCCGTTGATCCCCCTAACCGGCTCAGTAGGACGGATAAATAAATCAAATCCGGCTACTTTCTCCGGGAGCTGGCCGCCAAAAGGCCACTCGATGATTTTCTTAGCCCGAAATACACTACATAGTGAAGTCTGGTCAAAACCGGCGAGACTACGCAGCGACTGCTCCATGTTGGCCGCTAAAAGGGTTTCGAACGTATTGAGATCATCAGCGATAAAACGGATATCGTAAAATTCCGTTAAGCCAATGACAAGACGCACAAAATACTCTTTCGTAGTTTGGTCATAGAGAACCGAGAAATTCCGGCGCCGGTTTAGATTGCTGTATGTAAATATGCGGTACTGAGTTCCGTACTGCTTGAGTTCTACGACAAGCCGAAAATCCATCATCGTTTCGGGCAATTGCCGTAAAAAAGGCCATTCATTTATCTGCTGAATTATTTTCTCCATATTTTATCCTCTCACCTGTTTACAATAATTATTTCGGTGTCTGCTGAAAAAAACCTGCTTCATGGTAACCTCTGATCGCCATCCTGAATAGTATGAAGTAGTTTTTAAGAGGCTAGGAGGGATTTGAATGAAGAAACGTCTACTGGCAGCATTGGTGGCCCTAATTGTAGCGGCCCTGCTTATCACGGCTTGCGGCCAAAAACCATCCGCTCAAGTAACGCCGCAAAAAGGGCCGGCATGGGCGCCGAGTCTCGCTCCCCTGCCCCAGGAGGTAGTCGTCAAAGTCGGCATGAAGCAGGTAGTTTCGGATGCCGGCATCTTAATTGGTATGGCAAAAGGTTACTACCAAGACCTGGGTATTAAAATCGAACCTGTTCAGTTTAATTCCGGTCAAGAAATGATCAACCAGTTAGCCGCCGGTCAGCTAGATGTCGGTGCGACCGTCACCGCATCAGGCCTATTTAATGCCATGTCACGTGACATCCCTGTCAAAATTGTGGCCGACAAGGGCATTAACGTTCCCGGGAAAGGTTATTACCGCCTTGTCATCCGCAAAGACCTTGTTGATACCATAAAGGACTATAAAGACTTGCGTGGGCGAAAAATTGCCATCGTTGGCACCGCATCCCTTGATGAAATTGCCCTCGTACGGACCCTGCAAAAAGGCGGCCTAACCACCAAAGATATTGATCTACAGGTAATCCGCGCCTTCCCCGATATGCTGGTATCCCTCGGCAACAAGAGTATCGATGCCGCTATGGTGATTGAACCCTTCGTTACACAGGGAATGGTTAAAGGAATTCTTGACCCCTGGAAAGATCCATCAGAATATGATCCCGATGCGCAAACGGCCCTGCTCGTATTTGGTACCAGCATGACGAAACGTCCCGAAGTGGCTAACCGCTTTATGACAGCCTATGTCAAAGCGCTGCGTGATTATAATGACGCTTTCTTCAAAAACAAAAATAAAACCGAGATCGTTGATATTCTGTGCAAATATTCGGTAGTAAAGGATCCAGCCCTGTACGATAAGATGTTTCCGACAGGACTCAACCCCGATGGCTATGTCCGCATGAAAGGCATTGCCATGGATTTAGAATGGTATAAGGCCAACAACCTCCTGAAGTCGGATATTAAACTGGAAGACGCGGTAGATAACAGCTTTGTTGACTTTGCCGTCAACGTATTAGGTAAATATAAATAATCAACTTTTAAACTTTTACTTACATTTTCCGGGAGGTGAGGTGCATGGCAAAACTGCCGCACAGCAACCTAATAATACGCATCTTATCTGTTCTATCGCCACTGACCATCCTCTTGCTGTGGGAATTCCTGACCCGGATTAAAGCAATTGATACACGGTTGTTTTCGAGCCCCAGCCTGATATTGCAAACCTTTTTTCCCCTGCTGCTGTCAGGCGACCTGCTATATAACACCTTCATCAGCATTCAGCGCGTCCTTTGGGGATTTCTGGCTGGGGCTATCCCCGGCATTGTCTTGGGAATGAGCATGGGACTGTCACCAATATTGCGCTCGGCTATTGAACCAATGATTGCCGCTACCTACCCTATACCGAAATTGGCAATTATGCCGCTTATCCTGCTGATTTTCGGCCTAGGTGAAGCCTCCAAAATATTTACCATAGCAATTGGCGTCTTTTACCTCGTCGTCATTAACACAATGGCCGGTGTACTCAATATCGATAAAATTTACATCGATGTTGCCAAAAATTTTGGCGCCAGCCGCAAAGATTTTTATCTTACCGTTGCCTTTCCTGGCGCGTTGCCGATGATATTCGCCGGTCTTAAACTTGGCATGGGCATGGCCCTTATCCTTATTGTCGCCGCCGAACTGTCGGCGGCCAAGGCCGGGGTGGGTTGGATGATATGGCGGGCCTACGACATGTTCGATATCGAGCAAATGTTTGTCGCCTTAATGATGTTGTCTGTCCTTGGATATTTGTTCTCTCTGCTACTTGACCTAATTGAGCGTTTGGTCCTGCCATGGAAACAACAATGCTGACAGGAGGTCGGTGAAATGCCTTATGAAAGCGACAGTATCATAATTCGCAATGTCAGCAAGGAATTTCATACCCGGTCCGGCAAAGTAACGGCGCTCCACAATATTAATCTTACCATTGGCCAAGGTGAATTTTTTTGCATTGTTGGTCCAAGCGGCTGCGGAAAGACGACATTGCTCAGAATTTTAGCCGGGCTGGAAACGGCAAGTGAAGGCGACGTCATTGTTAAAACCATCGATGCCAACCGGCCCGTCAACTCGATGGTCTTCCAGGAACAATCAATTTTCCCGTGGATGACGGTGATAGAAAACGTCAGTTACGGATTGCGGATACGGGGAATCCGCAAGAAGCTTCGTGAAGAAATTGCCGAAAAATACATCCGGATGATCGGGCTTTCCAAATTTGCCCATTCCTATCCCTGCCAATTGTCGGGCGGCATGAAGCAACGCGTAAGTGTCGCCCGTGCTTTTGCCAACGACCCGGAAATATTGCTGATGGATGAGCCCTTCGGCGCTCTCGACGAACAAAATCGCATTATTTTGCAGCAAGAACTGCTAAGAATTTGGGAGCTTGCCCGTAAAACGACAGTTTTTATCACTCATAGTATTGACGAAGCCCTTTGCCTGGGCGACCGCGTCATGGTAATGACCGCTCACCCAGGAACCATCAAGACAATTATCGATGTTGATCTACCGCGTCCCCGCGATATTGCCACTATTCGTACCAGTATGCGTTATAACGAACTCTATCAGACTATCTGGTGCAACCTGCGGGACGAAGTAATGAAAGTTAAAGCCCAAGAGCTAAATGAGTAATTTTGTATATAAAAACCCACGGAGTGCAGTTTCCGTGGGTAATGTTGTTTCGCCAAGAGCAGTAGGACTCGCCCCCATAACCAACGGTTTGGAGACTACTGCTCCCCTATTGAGGTATGCTCCTATGGAAGGAAAAAACAGAATTTTAGACAAGAGCATCTCCATTGCTTACGTAATCTTGCATTGCCAGGACATACACCAAGCGGCGCTCTGACATGATCGACAGGGCGTTCATCACCTCACGGGCGGTGTCAATAGAGGTGAGGCAGGGTATAGCATATTCAACGGTAGCCCGGCGTATTTTAAAGCCGTCTCGCTCCGGCTCTTTTCCACGGGTTAACGTATTGATGACCATGTTAATTTGCCCCTGTTTGATCATGTCAATAATATTGGGATGATGTTCGCGCACTTTATGGACGGTTTCAACATCAAGGCCTAATGCCCTCAGGTGTTTCGCCGTACCGGCGGTGGCCACGAGTTTGTATCCCATTCCGGCAAAGCCCTCAGCAATTTCGCCCACTTCTTCCTTGTCTTTGTCAGCCACGGTAAACAAAACAGTTCCTTCCCGGGGTATGTGCAGTCCCGCCGCGGTAATAGCTTTATAAAGCGCACGGGGATAGTGATAATCAATACCCATGACCTCACCGGTCGATTTCATTTCCGGCCCTAAGGAAATATCGACTTGCTGCATTTTAGCAAAGGAAAAAACAGGAACTTTGACGGCTGTATAACCTTTCGGCGGCAACAACCCTGTTTGGTAGCCCAGCGATTTAAGCGATTGCCCCATTGCCACCTTTGTCGCCAGGTTTACCATAGGCACATTGGTAACTTTGCTTAAGAACGGGACGGTTCGACTTGAGCGGGGATTTACCTCGAGGACATAGAGCGTACCGCCGGCAATAACATACTGAGTATTTATCAGGCCGCGCACGTTCAGCCCGAGGGCCAAACGCTTAGTATAATCAACCACCGTATCAATCATTTCCTTGCTGAGAGATTTGGGAGGATAGACGGCTATGCTGTCGCCGGAATGAACGCCCGCCCGTTCAATATGTTCCATTATTCCCGGAATGAATACATCCTGTCCGTCAGCAATAGCGTCAACCTCAATCTCAATACCCTGCATATACCGATCTATCAGAACCGGGTGTTCAGGCGACGCCTTAACGGCATGAGTCATATATTCAACAAGCTCGGTTTCGTTGTCGACAATTT
Source organism: Sporolituus thermophilus DSM 23256 (assembly GCF_900102435.1). Taxonomy (NCBI): domain Bacteria; kingdom Bacillati; phylum Bacillota; class Negativicutes; order Selenomonadales; family Sporomusaceae; genus Thermosinus; species Thermosinus thermophilus. The sequence goes on from NZ_FNBU01000012.1 coordinate 18,916, forward strand.
CCATAGCCCGTCCGCCCAGCACGTAGGATGGACGCACAACGACAGGATATCCTATCTCCCGGGCTTTAGCTATAGCTTGGTCGACGCTTGTTATACTCGCCCCCCGCGGGCGCGGAATATTCAATTTTTCCAGAAGCTGGTCAAACTTTTCCCGATCTTCCGCCCGATCGATATCCTCGACGCTTGTGCCCAAGATTTTCACGCCTGCTTTGGCAAGTGGTCCCGCCAGGTTTATCGCCGTTTGCCCGCCAAATTGAACAATTACCCCCTCGCACTTTTCTTTGTCAAGTACGTTTAAGACATCTTCGACCGTGAGCGGTTCAAAGTAGAGGCGGTCGGATGTGTCAAAGTCGGTACTGACCGTTTCCGGGTTATTGTTGATAATAACCGATTCAATTCCCATTTCCCGCAGAGCCCAGACAGAATGCACTGAACAGTAGTCAAACTCAATTCCCTGTCCGATTCTGATCGGTCCGGATCCGAGAACAAGCACTTTACGTTTTGCCGTTGTCGCGACTTCGTCTTCCTGGGCGTAGGTAGAATAATAATACGGCGTCACGGCTTCAAATTCAGCGGCGCAGGTATCGACCATTTTATAACACGGCTGAATCTGAAGGCGTAGCCGCATCTCGCGGATCTCTTCAGGCGATTTTTTCGTCAGGTGGCCCAAAGTCCTGTCAGAAAGCCCTATCTTTTTGGCCGCTGCTAGCAGCTGAGGCGACAAACCATCGCGCTGAATACGTTTTTCCATGGTGATAATGTTGCGAATTTTCTCCAGGAAGAAGCAGTCAATCCCGGTAATTTGATGAATTTCATCTACCGTAATGCCACGACGCAAGCTTTCGGCGATGACGAACAACCGCTCGTCATTGGCCAGGTTCAACTTGCCGCGAAGATCATCCGTGGTCAACGCAGCTATTTCCGGCACATGCAAACCATGCAAACCGATTTCCAAAGAGCGCACGGCCTTCAGCAATGCGCCTTCAAAGCTCCGGTCTATTGCCATGACTTCACCGGTGGCTTTCATTTGAGTACCAAGAATGCGATCGGCAAAGTTAAATTTATCGAAAGGCCAACGCGGAAACTTCACGACAACATAATCCAGGGCAGGCTCAAAGCAGGCCTTTGTTTGCTTGGTCACAGCATTGGTTATCTCGTCTAAGTGGTAGCCGATGGCAATTTTGCTTGCCACCTTGGCGATCGGATAACCGGTCGCTTTCGACGCAAGAGCGCTGGAACGGCTTACCCGAGGATTTACTTCGATTACATAATACTTGCTGCTGTTGGGATCAAGGGCAAACTGGACGTTGCACCCGCCCTCAATTCCCAGGGAACGGATAATTTTTAGCGCTGCGCTGCGCAGCATTTGGTATTCATAGTCATTCAACGTTTGGGATGGCGCGACAACAATGCTGTCGCCGGTGTGGATGCCGACCGGATCGAAGTTTTCCATATTGCAGACCGTTATGCAGTTGTCAGCGGCATCACGCATAACTTCGTACTCGATCTCTTTCCATCCGGCGACACTGCGCTCTAGTAGCACCTGACCGATCAGGCTGTACTTTAATCCCCGCGTGACGACATCAACGAGCTCAGCTTCATTGTAGACAATGCCCCCGCCTGTTCCGCCGAGAGTGTAGGCCGGCCGAACAATAAGCGGATACCCGATAGTTTCCGCAAAAGCCCGAGCGCTTGCCACGTCGGAAACAATAGTGCTTTCCGGGACAGGCTGGCCAATTTCCTCCATCGTTAATTTAAAAAGCTCCCGGTCTTCCGCTTTCTTAATCGCCGTGAGCGGAGTCCCCAACAATTCAACGCTGTATTTCGCCAAGACACCTCTTTTGGCAAGTTCTACGGCAAGGTTGAGCCCGACCTGGCCGCCCAGTGTCGCCAGAAGGCCGTCAGGGCGTTCCTTAGCGATTATTTCCTCCAGGCAGTCAGGCGTCAAAGGTTCGATATAAACACGGTCGGCAATATTGGCATCAGTCATTATGGTGGCCGGATTGCTGTTTACCAGGACAACCTTGATCCCTTCTTCCCTTATGGCCTGACAGGCTTGCGTGCCCGCGTAGTCAAATTCCGCCGCCTGACCGATGACAATTGGCCCGGATCCTATTACCATGACTTTTTTTAGATATGCCTTCTTCGGCATGTTATTTCCCCTCCTCGCAAGAGAGCACGAAACTCTCTGAACAGATAAGTGTTGTCATCCGGACCTGGCGCCGCTTCGGGATGATACTGTACCGAGAAGACCGGCAGCGTTTTATGTCTCAATCCTTCTACCGTTCCGTCATTTACCGCCCGGTGGGTAACGATAACATCCAGATCGGCCAGCGACTGTTCATCTACTGCATAACCGTGGTTCTGCGAGGTAATAGTTACTCTTCCGGTAAAGAGATCCTTGACAGGATGGTTAGACCCGCGATGGCCGAACTTAAGCTTGTAGGTATTGCCGCCCATGGCCAACGCGAGCAGTTGGTGGCCGAGGCAAATGCCAAAGATTGGTTTTTTCCCTATCAACTCTCTTATTGTTTTAATAGCGTAGGGAACATCCTTAGGGTCTCCCGGACCGTTTGAGAGAAAAACGCCATCGGGATCAAGACAGAGAATATCTTCTGCGCTGGTGTCCGCAGGAACGATCGTGAGATCGCAGCCAACCCCGGACAAGGAATTAAGAATATTTTTCTTTACCCCGTAATCGACGACAACCACACGCGGCCCGCTGTTTGGCATCCGGTATATCCGCTTGGTGGTCACTTCTCTTACCGTCTCCGTTTCGGTCGGAGTTTGCAAAAGGTGTTTAATTTCTTCTTCAGGAGCATTGGCCGGAACGATTATTCCCTTCATGGCGCCCTGCGAGCGGATTCTCCTCGTTACGGCCCTGGTGTCAACGTTATAGAGGCATGGTATATTCCGTGAGCGCAGATACTCACTTAGGCCGCCTTCAGCCTGCCAGTTGCTCGGGTGGGAGCAGAGCTCGCTAATGATAAGCCCGCGGACGTACGACTTTCTGGACTGGTCGAAAATAGCGGCGACTCCATAGTTGCCAATCAATGGATATGTCAGGGTTACGATTTGTCCGCAGTACGACGGATCGGTGAGAATTTCCTGGTATCCGGTCATCCCCGTATTAAAAACAACTTCGCCGACAGACTGACAAGGACTTAGCAATTGCCCGTAAAAAACGCTGCCGTCTGCTAAAATGAGTTTGCCTTTCACCTAATCACCTTTCCGTTCTTCATAACTATTTTACCCCCTACGATGGTTGCAACTGCCTTGCCCTTAAGCTTTTTGCCCTCAAACGGCGTGTGCTTGCCTTTGGTATAAAATTTGTTGCTGTCAACCACCCAATCAAGGTCGGGATCAAAGATCGTCAGATCAGCAGCCCCCCCAATCCTGATGACACCAGCATCAAGTCCCAGAATACGTGCCGGATTATAAGCCATTAATCTGACAATCTCCATAAGGCTTAGCTGCCCCGTATGATACAGCGCTGTCAAAATTACGCCCAGGGCCGTTTCCAGCCCGGCAAAACCACTGGGGGCGTAACGGTACTCCATGTCTTTTTCTTCATAGGCGTGAGGGGCATGGTCGGTAGCGATCGCGTCGATCGTGCCGTCTTTAACGGCCTCGACTAGTGCGAGGACATGGTCTTGGGACCTTAAGGGCGGATTGACTTTAGTAGCGGTATCAAATCCTATAACCGCCTCATCCGTAAGACTCAGGTGGTGGGGCGTTACCTCCGTTGTAACCTTCACCCCGCGTTTTTTCGCCTGACGGATAAGTTCAACAGCCCCTTTCGTGCTCACATGAGCGATATGAATGGGAGCGCCCACATATTCGGCAAGCAGGATATCCCTCGCAACAGCTATGTCTTCGGCAACAGCGGGGCGTCCCTTCATTCCCAGCATGGCGGAAACGGCGCCTTCGTGCATGTATCCGTCGGAGACCAGGCTTTCATCTTCGGCATGGGATATAATAGGTTTGCCAAACATTCCGGTGTACTCAAGGGCTGTTTTAAGCAACCTGGCGCTGTCCACATAACGACCGTCATCGGAAATGGCTACGGCGCCGGCTAAAATCATATCGCCAATTTCCGCGAGCTCTTTTCCTTCCTGTCCTTTGCTCAGGGCCCCGATGACTTTTAGGTTCACAATCCCCTCGGCTTGCGCCCGCTGGGTCAGTCCGGCAACCAAAATAGCATTATCAACAACTGGCTTGGTATTCGGCATGCAGGCTATGGTGGTAAAGCCCCCGGCCGCCGCCGCATTTGTACCGGAAACAATATCTTCCTTCGCCTCAAGACCGGGTTCGCGCAAGTGAGTGTGCATGTCAACAAAGCCGGGCGCAACCACCAATCCCGCGGCGTCAAAACACTCCGCGCCGTCAGCGGAAAGTGCCTCGCCAATCGCGGCTATTTTGCCTTCAGTAATCAATATGTCTTTAACAGCATCCATGCCATCCGCAGGGTTAATCACCCGACCGTTTTTAAGCAGAAGTTTCAAGGTTCTTCCCTCCTGTCAGCACTAAAAAGAGCAGCGCCATCCGTATTGCTAAACCGTTTTTTACCTGCTGCTGAATAACTGACTGGTCGCCATACGCCACATCCGGCGCAATCTCAAGCCCCCTGTTCATAGGGCCAGGGTGCATCAATAGCGCGTCAGGCTTCGCCAGCGACAACCTACTGGCATTAATGCCGAATATGCGGGCGTATTCCCGGGCGGTGGGAAAGAGGCCTTTTTGCTGGCGTTCGCGCTGAATACGCAGGACGTTGACTACGTCTGCGTTTTTTAAAGCGTCCTCAACCCTGGTGTGAACAGTTACGCCTAATTTGGCGATTTCCCTTGGCATCAGCGTTGCCGGGCCGGCAACATGCACCTCGGCCCCTAGCTTTAGAAGGCCGGCAATGTTTGAACGGGCTACGCGACTGTGCAGGATGTCCCCAATTATTGCAACTTTTAAGTCTTTTATTCTTCCCTTCTTTTCCCTGATTGTGAAAATATCCAGCAGCCCCTGAGTAGGATGGGCATGAGCTCCGTCCCCGGCGTTGATTATTATCGGTTTTACGACTTTGGCCGCGAAGTGTGCCGACCCTTCCGCTTCGTGGCGCATGACGATTACATCCACCCCCATAGCTTCCACCGTAAGCAGGGTGTCCCGCAGGCTTTCTCCTTTTACTACGCTGCTAGCGCCAACCGTTATATTCACAACGTCGGCGCCAAGATATTTTCCGGCCAATTCAAAAGAGGTCCTGGTCCTGGTACTAGGCTCAAAGAAAAGGTTGATGATCGACTTGCCACGCAGCGTAGGCAATTTCTTAATATCCCGGTCGATGATATTTTTCATCTCTTTGGCAGTTTCCAGAATAAGTTCCATCTCGTGGATCGTCATGCTCTCCATATCGAGAATGTCCTTATCCCGTAGCGAAACCTGGCTTTTTTTCACGATAAAATCCTCCTTAACATAAAACTCCTCGCTATCGGCAAGGAGTTAATGATAATCTGGCTTTGCCAGCACTACCCTTGCCGACCTCACAGGGCCGACTTAAAGGGACACTTGTATTTAATTTGTATAAAACCTTCATAACTTATGATGAACAAACAGGTATCTTCGGTAATAAAAAAGCCTTCTTGGCGTGTGAGGCGCACAAGAAGGCATACTTATCTCCCGTATTACTCGGTATACTCCTTGCCAGCCTCACAGGACCGGCTTAAAGGATCCCTATATATTTTAGCTATAGTTTATCAAGGCCCTCTAGCATTGTCAACTAAAAATTAATCGTCTTCTTGCTTTTTATATACCGCTTTTTGGTCTTTTTCCTTTTCCATCCCGCATATCTCGCCTTCTAAACTTTTACATGTCCGATCCTAGCGACCATTATCAAACAAATACAAAAAATGACGCAGGTAAAAAACCCGCGTCATTCCTGATTTTTCTGGCAGGGGCAGTAGGACTCGAACCCACAACCAACGGTTTTGGAGACCGCTACTCTACCAATTGAGCTATGCCCCTATGGAGCGGAAAACGGGATTCGAACCCGCGACCCTCGCCTTGGCAAGGCGATGCTCTACCACTGAGCTACTTCCGCATTGGCGACCCCGATGGGACTTGAACCCACGATCTCCGCCGTGACAGGGCGGCATGTTAACCACTACACCACGGGGCCGTTCCCGGTAAAGACTTGAAGCCCCTTACCGGAATTTTATAATAACATACCTTTACTTTTGCAGCAATCCACCTATAGCATCAGTATACAAAATTAGATCGCGCTAACGCTTTTTTTGTCGCAATATCTTCACATTTTACCTATCGCCACAATTTTATCAAACCAGGTTATTTCCGGCTTCCCGGTTTAATCAATGGTAATCCTTGCTTGCACAAAGGACAATCATGCGGGTCATAGTTATTCATACCGATAGTAAGCAGCGCCGTGTAAGGCACACTGATTTTGGCCGAACCATTGCTTCTGTCCACAATTGCCCCCACGCCGATTACCTGACCGCCCATGCTTTCCACCAGGTCGATAACCTCCTGGGATGACAGGCCGGTGGTAATGACGTCTTCCACTACTAACACCTTTTGTCCCGGCTTTATACTGAACATTCGCCGCAGAACTGTTTTACCGTCCTCTTTTTCCGCGAAAATTCCGGGGACACCCAATTGTCGCGCCACCTCGTAAGCTACAATTATACCTCCCAAGGCCGGACCGATCACCAGGTCAGGCTTAGCTTGCCGAAAACGTTCGGCAATAACAGCGCAAATTTTTTCCGCTAAGCGGGGTTCTTTCAGGAGAAGGGCGCATTGAATGTATGTATCGCCGTGAAGACCGGAACTGAACTTAAAATGCCCCTTGCGGAAAGCTTCAACCTCTTCAAGAATGGCCAAAACTTCGCTTTCAGTTAACATGTAATTCCTCCTCTTGTTTCTTAAAATTTCAAACCGCTTTCAGCCATTTCCCGTATCACTTGACAGGCTGCTTCAGCAATGTTCGGCGCCGCCGTAATAGGACGACCGATTACAAGATGAGTGGCTCCTGCTGCCAAAGCTGCCGACGGTGTAGCTATGCGGCTTTGATCGTCTTGGATAGCGCCAACCGGCCGAATACCCGGTGTAACAACCAGAAAATTGTCGCCACAGGCGCGACGGATAAGCGCCGCTTCCCGCGGCGAAGCCACGACACCATCCAAACCTGCCCTTTGCGCCAATTTGGCGAGATGAACGACTTGATCAGCCACAGGCGTTTTATGTCCCAAAGCCGTCCACTCACTTTCATTTATGCTAGTCAGCACCGTCACGCCGATTAATTTGGGCCTTGGAACACCGAGTTCCGCCGCTTTTTCCGCTACGGCCATAGCAGCCGCCCGCATCATGGCCGGTCCTCCACCAGTATGCAGCGTTAGCATGGAGGCGCCAAGCCGCGTTAGTATTCCTGCACCTTGCGCCACTGTATTCGGTATATCGTGTAGTTTTAAATCAAGGAATATTTCTTTCCCCATCCTCTTTAAATAGTTAATTACTGTAACACCGACACTATAGTACAGCTCCATCCCCACTTTATAAAAAACAACCCGTTCTCCCAGCGCCTCTACAATTTCACAGACCTTTTTCATATCGTTAACATCCAGAGCCACAATTAAACGTTTATCAGCCTGCATATATATCGCTCCTTTAGATACGGACTTGTCCTACCAACTGGCTTACATGACACAATCCGCGTTGTCTTAGGTAGTCGGCTATTCCTTCCGCAATTTGAGTGGCAGCATGAGGATTTATAAAATTGGCCGTGCCAACCGCTACCGCACTGGCTCCTGCCAGTAAAAATTCAACGGCATCTTCAGCAGTCATAATCCCTCCCATCCCAATAACCGGCACTTTAACGGCTTTAGCTACCTGCCAAACCATGCGCACCGCAATCGGTCTTACGGCCGGCCCGGACAGCCCGCCGACAATGTTTCCTAAGACAGGACGCCAGCTGTGTACATCAATAGCCATGCCCAGCAAAGTATTTATCAAAGAAATGGCATCCGCTCCGGCGCTTTCCACCGCCCGGGCCATAGCAACAATGTCGGTAACGTTCGGTGACAGCTTGGCAATAACCGGGACCGCAGCGTATTTTTTTACCTCGCCGACCACTGCGGCAGCGCTGTTAGGATCAGTGCCAAAAACCATCCCGCCTTGTTTCACATTAGGACAGGAAATATTTATTTCCAGACCGGCAATACCGGAATTGGCGAGCTGTCTGGCCAATTCGCCGTATTCCTCAATGGTACCGCCGGCAATATTGACAATTACCGGTACCTGATACTGTGACAGTTGGGGGAAAATTTCTTTTAAAAAGCGGTCTACACCGGGGTTTTCCAGCCCTATCGCATTTAGCATGCCGGCAGGAGTTTCAGCTATGCGTCGCCCCGTGTTGCCATCCCGCGGCTTAAGGGTCATCCCTTTTACAACTACCGCACCGATTTGATTTAAGTCCAGTAGGCCGGCATATTCCACGCCGAACCCAAAAGTGCCCGATGCCGCCATTACCGGAGTCTTCATTTTGATACCGGCAATGTCGACCGCCAATGCTGCATTATAACTATTCATGGCAGCACCTCCTCAGCCCAAAATACCGGGCCGTCACTGCAGATCTTCCGGCGTAACCCGTCCGTACCGGAACAAGTACAGGCCAAACAAGCGCCTATACCGCAGGCCATATGCTCTTCCAGCGAGACTTGACAAGAAATCTTGAATTTCTTAGTTATTTCAGCTACCCCAATCAACATTGGTCGCGGTCCGCAGGCGTAAATTCTATCGAACTGCCCGTCGGTTAAAAGCTTTGGCAGTAGGTCGGTCGTAACGCCACGCCGACCGACCGAGCCATCGTCGGTTGTAATTGCAACATTTTCGCATAGAGGCTGAAACAATGCCGGCCAAACCATTTCCGCGGCAGTTCGTCCGCCTGATATGACCTGTACCGGTCGGGGACAAAGGCGCCGCGCCAAGAACAACAGCGGCGCCAATCCCATGCCGCCTCCGACCAGCAGTGGTTTATGGCAATTTAGTTCAAACGCTTTGCCTAGCGGTCCCAAACAGTTAACCTGGTCACCATCTTTTACTTTTGCCAGTAATTCTGTACCTGCCCCTACAATCCGGTAAATAATACTGATTGTTCCTGCTTGGGGATCGGCATCGGCGATGCTAAAGGGGCGCCTGAGCAGGGGATGATAACTATCGGCAACGCGCATATGAATAAACTGTCCTGGCTCGGCACACTGAGCAATAACGGGAGCCCGCAGCGTGAGCATCTTAATGGTGCTAGCCAGCCAAAGGTGGCTGACAACACCTGCTTGTTCCATTTGCTTCGACACAAGCATTCCCTCCTCTTACATAATCTTGAATGGCTTACGTATGCGTCTTTTCCTCGCTTCAATCAATATCATTTTGGCACACGCAAATACACTATATCCAACTTTAAAGGAATGACATAATAAAACTCCTTGCCGGACGGACAAGGAGTTGACATGGCCAAGTAAAGTTATATTTTAGAGTAGCCAAAATCCTTGCCGGCCTCACAGGACCAACTTAAAGGAAATTATTAAATTTTTATTCAATTAGCTAGTTTTACTAAAAAATCTACCATTGTCAATAAAAAACCTTCTTGCCTGTGAAAACGCAAGAAGGCCTACCAACCCTTACAAAAATCCCCCTTACCAGCCTCACAGGACCAGTTTAAAAGGCCTAATTTATTTACTTAATGGTAACAATTTATTAATTAGCTGTCAAGCAAATATTTAGCCCTGGGCGGGGGGAAAATCAATCGTTGGATAAACTATACATAATCATCACCTTTCCCCACATAATCCTGCAGGGCAAGGACATAAACCAAACGCCGTTCACGCATACTTGCAAGAGCGAACAAAAATTCGCGGACCGTATCCATGGATGTTAGGCAGGGTATGCCGTATTCCACTGCTATCCGGCGTATTTTAAAACCATCCCACACCGCTTGCTGGCCGCGAAGCCGGGTATTGATGATCAAACTAATCGTGCCATCCTGGATCAGTTTCAAAATACGGGACTGACTGTCCAAACCGTCGCCAACCGTCTCGACGCGTAGCCCCTGCCCCCGAAAAAACTCGTCCGTACCAGGTGTTGCCAGCAGGCGATACCCTAGGGCCAGAAAGCCGGCCGCCACTTGCACCGCTGCTGCTTGATCCTGCTCGTCAATGGCAAACAGGACGGCGCCGCTTGGCGGTATGGCCAGACCGGCTGCCGTCATGGCTTTGTACAGCGCCCGGGCATAATGATAATCGATACCCATCACTTCGCCGGTCGACTTCATTTCCGGTCCAAGCGCAATATCAACCTGTTGCATTTTTGCAAACGAAAATACGGGGGCTTTTACCGCCCAAAACGGTTTTGGCGGTAGCAGACCTGTTGTATACCCCATCCCGGCAAGGGTTTCGCCCATGGCGATCCGCGTGGCGAGCCGGACCATAGGTATGCCGGTAACTTTGCTGAGAAACGGCACCGTCCGGCTGGAACGGGGGTTAGCTTCAAGAATATAGACCTGTCCGTCGGCGATAACAAATTGGATATTAATAAGTCCCCGCACATTAAGGGCCAGTGCCAGCCGCTGTGTATAATCGACAATTCGGGTAATTTCGCCCGGTCCGAGGGTGCGCGCGGGATAAACGGCGATGCTGTCGCCAGAATGAACACCCGCCCGTTCGATGTGTTCCATGATGCCCGGAATCAATACGTCTTGCCCGTCGGCAATGGCGTCTACTTCCACTTCCGTACCTTGAATGTACCGGTCAATAAGCACCGGGCGGTCCGTAGACGCTTGAACCGCTTTGGTTAAATACTCAACCAGTTCGTTTTCGTTGTAAACAATCTGCATGGCCCGGCCGCCCAGAACATAGGAGGGACGAACCACGACGGGATAGCCGAGAACAGCTGCTTTTTCTCTGGCCTCAGCCATATTCGTCACACTCACCCCGGCCGGCCGCGGAACACCAAGACGCTCAACAAGGGCGTCAAATTTTTTCCTGTCTTCGGCACAATCAATACTTTCCACACTGGTTCCCAAGATGGGCACCCCGGCCCGCGCTAAGGGGCCAGCCAGATTAATTGCTGTCTGCCCGCCAAACTGGACAATGATACCATCCGGCTGTTCTTTCTCCACGACGTGGAGTACGTCCTCCGGTGTCAATGGTTCAAAATACAGCCGGTCGGCAGTATCAAAGTCGGTACTGACCGTTTCCGGGTTGTTGTTGATAATAACCGTTTCAACGCCCATCTCCCGTAGCGCCCAGACAGAATGGACAGAGCAATAGTCAAACTCTATGCCCTGGCCAATGCGGATCGGGCCGGAACCAAGGACAGCCACTTTGCGGCGAGAACCGGGCGGTGCCTCGTCCTCCTGGGCATAGGTCGAATAAAAATAGGGTGTAACTGCTTCGAATTCAGCGGCACAGGTATCGACCATTTTATAACATGGAATAATGCCTTCTTCCTGGCGCAATTTCCGGATTGCGGAAGGGCATTTCTCTGTTATAGCGGCTATTGTCTGGTCGGCAAATCCCATCCGCTTGGCCGCCGCGAGCAGGCGCGGCGATAGTTTTTCCTGACGCAGCTTTTGTTCCATTAAGACTAAATTCATGATTTTGGCCAGAAAAAAACGGTCAATGGCCGTGATAGCATGAATTTCATCGATACTGACGCCACGCCTGAGCGCCTCGGCCACAAGGAATAGACGCTCGTCACTGGCGCTATGAAGTTTTTCGCGGATTTCCGTTGTGCTAAGACATGCAAATTTCGCAACGTTCAGACCATGCAAACCGATTTCGAGCGACCGGACAGCCTTCAGCAAGGCAGCCTCAAACGAGCGGTCAATGGCCATGACCTCGCCGGTTGCTTTCATCTGTGTCCCCAACAGTCGGTCAGCGTAAGAGAATTTATCAAAAGGCCAGCGGGGAAATTTCACGACAACATAATCAAGAGCCGGTTCAAAACAGGCCATTGTTTTCCCGGTTACAGCATTAGGAATTTCGTCAAGGCGATAACCGATCGCGATTTTGCTGGCGACCTTAGCAATGGGATAGCCCGTCGCTTTGGAGGCCAGCGCACTAGAACGGCTGACGCGTGGATTCACTTCAATCACGTAATAACGGCTGCTGTGGGGATCTAACGCAAACTGCACATTGCAGCCGCCTTCGATGCCCAAAGCCCGGATGATGGCAAGCGCTGCGCTTCGCAGCATCTGATATTCTTCATCTGACAGTGTCTGCGAGGGGGCAACGACAATGCTGTCCCCGGTATGAATGCCGACGGGATCAACATTTTCCATATTGCACACAACAATGCAATTATCGGCGCCATCACGCATCACTTCATATTCTATTTCCTTCCACCCTGCCAAACTTCGTTCTAACAATACCTGGCCAATTAAACTGTGTTTTAGGCCTCGGGCCACTACTTCGCTTAGCTCCGCATCATTGTGCACGATTCCACCGCCAGTTCCGCCCAGTGTATAGGCAGGCCGGACAATAAGAGGATAACCAATGTTTTTGGCAAAATGCAAAGCTTCGGCTAAAGTTTCGACAATGATACTTTCCGGCACCGGTTGGCCGATCTGTTGCATCGTAGCTCTGAACAACTCGCGGTCTTCGGCTTTCTTTATAGCGGCGAGAGGAGTACCCAGCAGTTTTACACCGTACCTTTCAAGAACACCCCGCTCGGCCGCCGTAACCGCCAGGTTGAGGCCGACCTGGCCGCCTAAAGTAGGCAGAAGCCCATCGGGGCGTTCTTTGGCAATTATCTCCTCAATGAAATCGGGGGTCAACGGCTCGATATATACACGGTCAGCAATATTGTCATCCGTCATGATGGTAGCCGGATTACTGTTGATGAGAACTACCTTTAGACCCTCTTCCTTCAACGCCCGGCAGGCCTGAGTGCCCGCATAATCGAATTCAGCGGCCTGACCAATAACAATCGGGCCAGACCCGATTACCATCACTTTCTGTAGCTCTGCTTTTTTCGGCACCGCTACACCTCCTATATCATCAACTGATAAAACTGCTGAAATAAATACATATTATCGTGTGGTCCTGGCGCTGCTTCAGGATGGTATTGTACAGAAAAAACGGGTAGTGTACGGTGTCTAATCCCTTCTACCGTCCCATCGTTGACAGCCCGGTGTGTAACGACCAAGTCAGTGCCGTGAAGCGACGCTTCTGCCACCGCATAACCGTGGTTCTGCGACGTAATGAAAACACGCCCTGCTATTAGATCTTTTACCGGGTGGTTAGCCCCGCGGTGTCCAAATTTCAGTTTATAAGTGTCCCCACCTAAAGCCAGCGCCAGAATTTGATGGCCGAGGCAAATACCAAAAATAGGCTTTTTCCCCACAAGTTTTTTTACTGTTGCTATGGCATAGGGCACCTCCTTGGGGTCGCCGGGCCCATTGGATAAAAATACCCCATCTGGCTCCATGGCTAATATCGTCTCGGCCGTTGTTGTGGCCGGCACGACGGTCAAGTCACAGCCGGTCCTGGCGAGAGACTCTAAAATATTTCGCTTTACCCCAAAGTCCATTACCACTACCCGCGGGCCTGTCCGGGGCAGCCGATAGACGATTGGCGTGGTAACTTTTTCAACCAAATGAACAACGTCCGCGTTGCTAAGCAGGGCGAGAACCTCCTCGTGTCCCATGTTGGCAGGCGCCAGTACCCCCATCATCACACCGCTGGCCCGAATCCGCCGGGTAAGCGCCCGGGTATCGACGCCATATAAACAAGGAATACGGTGCCGCTTTAAAAACTCCGCTAGCGAGCTCTCTGCCCGCCAGTTACTAGGCGTATAACATAGTTCTCCGATAACAAAACCACGGACATATGGTCGCCGTGACTGGTTAAAATAAGCGGCCACGCCGTAATTGCCGATTAGCGGATATGTCATGGTCACGATTTGGCCAGAGTACGACGGATCAGTCAACACTTCCTGATAGCCTGTCATGCCTGTATTAAAGACCACTTCACCAACGGTATGCATTGACTCCAGCATTGTTCCCCAAAAAACCGACCCGTCAGCAAGAATAAGTTTCCCTTCCATTGATCTACCTCCCGGCAGGCATAGTACCTGCAAACTGCTAATCTTGGGCCGAATAACCTCTCCTTTGTAACATAAAACTCCCTGCCAAAAAGACAAGGAGTTTCCCCCGTTTCCATGCAGGAGGACCAGAGCAGTTCCTTACAGCCGCGCAGAACCAATTGTAGCTTCTGAATAATTATTCATTATTATTTTATATATATACTAACAGACATACGCGCGCCTGTCAACATGGTAGAAAAAAAGCCTTATTGTACAGCTTAAATTGCACAATAAGGCAAAACCATCTGAAACAGGTTATGTATTTTTATGTTTTCGGTTTGGCAGCAAGTCCGGAATATTATTTGCCGGTGAGCAAGTCGGCGGCGACGCCGCTGATAAAGGCCGACGCCAGGACTAGGGCTTCTTCATTAAAATCAAATCGGAAATCATGATGCCCAGCCGCCAGCTCAGTACCAACCATTACATAGGCAGCTTTTCCACCGCGCTGCTGCACCCGCTCCATGAAATAGGTACAATCTTCGCTACCGCCAATATTGCCGGCAGCCACAATTTCTTTGAATAAACCCATCCGCTCGGCGGTTTGCCGAATGCGCGCCACCAATTCGGCATCGTTGCCGCACCCCGCAGCACCGCCCATCTCTTGTATTTGGACTTGACAACCGTGCATTTGGGCAGCAGCCTCGATAATACGTACCGCTTCGTTATACATATACTCGTTAATGGCACTGGTAGTCCCCCGCGTTTCCAGCTTAATAACAGCATTTGCGGGAATGACATTGCGCCCCGTACCACCCTGCATGACACCGACATTGATACGCGACGCGCCTTGACTGTGCCGCGAGATTGCGTGCAAATTAAGCAAAGCGGTGGCGGCCGCAAGCAGTGCATTCCGGCCTGTTTCCGGAGCCGCGCCGGCATGGGCCGGAACCCCGGTGAAACTGGCGTCCAATTTGGTTGTGGCCAAAAAGCCTTCCGTCTGGCAAGCTACCTGTCCTGTTTTGCGCAGGGTAACACCGAAATGCATGCCAAGCAAATAATCCACGTCATCGACAACGCCTTTGACAACCATCGCCTTGGCGCCCCGTACGCCTTCTTCCGCCGGCTGGAAAATGAGCTTCACCCGCCCGGCCAAATCTGCCCGCAAAGCGGCCAAGATTTCGGCAACGGCCAGGCCAACGGCAGTATGACCGTCATGCGCACAGGCATGCATGGCTCCCTTGTTAACAGACGCAAAGTTTTCACGATACGGACGATGGCTTTCATCTTCCGCTTCAACGGCATCATTGGCATCGATATCAAATCGCAAGGCAACGGTCGGCCCCGGTTTGCCAAAATCCATCACGCCCACTACACCGGTTTTGCCGCCAAGCATTTTTTCTACCCAAACCGGATTTGCCCCCTGCGCAAGGGCCCGTTGGCGATGACGCTCCAGCTCATTGGCCGGCGGCACGCCCATCATCGCCTCGGCCGCAACAACATCGTCCCCGATCAGCACCTCATATCCCAATTCGGTTAGAACATCGGCAACTATCGATGCGGTGCGAAATTCAGTCCAAGCCGTCTCGGCGTAGCGGTGAAAATCGCGGCGTCTGGCAATCGTTTTCGCTTCTAACGTCTTAGCCAATTCCACTATCCTTGCGTCCATGCCAACTCTCCTTTTTTATAGTAGTAATATAGGAAATAGATATAAGATTACAGAAGTAATAGCATCGTGACTAACGCGGCCAAAATCATACCTAAGGCGTTGCGCTTGGTCAGTTCAAGGGTATTCACCCCGGCCAGCTGAGCACACACGATAGCAGCACCGGCCACAGGTGACATGGAACGGCCAAGGGCGCCGCTAATAAATGCCTGGGAACCCATTTGCGTAATACCAAAGCCAAATTGTTGCGCATAAGGCGTAATGGCCCCGTTGAAGGCGAGTGTGGCCGCATCGCCGGAGCCGGACAATACCGCGATGATGAACGGTCCGAAAGTAGCAGCCGCCTTGGCGATATGGGCCGACTGCTTCATGGCAGCTATGAGCGCACCGGTAAGGCCGATAAGTTCCATTCCCTTGGTAAAGACGGCGGCGGCAACAATAATGCCGATAACATTGGCATAAGCTTCACCCATACCGGCAAAAAACTGCTTCGAAATTTCCTGGGGATTAGTGAAAGTAGCGACAAAGCCTAGTATGGCGCCAAAAATCATGGCCTGCGGCACCGTAACTTCGGGGATAAGGTGTACCTGTTTGCTGCCCAGTACCAAAAGTGCAAGTGGAACAAGGGGAACAAGCGCCTTAAGATAATTAACCTTAAATTCTTGCTTATCGTCCAGCAGGTTAGCGGCGCCCTGATACCCGCGGTCTTCTTTGCGGAAGAAGGCTACGGCCGTCAAAGCGATAGCGGCGACAATGGCGCCGGCAATAGCTGCCTGAGTATGACCGGCAATGACGGTCATTACGTCCACATTTGCCAGCTTGGCAATAAAAGGATTGTGCGCCGAACCAGGACTAAAGACGCTGCCCCAAGTACCGGCAAGTACGGCGCTGGCGGCAATAGCCGGGTGAATACCGGCACTTATTAAGGCAGGGATCAAAATAGCGCCGACTGCTGCCGCGCAGCCTGCCGCACTTGGCAGAGCAATGTTAATCGCAAAGGTAACCAATACCGTACCCGGAATAAGAATGGGGCGAAACTTGGTTAAGAACCCGGCCAGGAGATGTACTAAATGCATATCACATTTTGTCAGCTTCATCACAAAGGCAAAACCCATAACCGTGGCGATAACCGGAACAAGGCCGCTGTTGATCATCGCCGCACTGAAGGCATCAATGGCGGCAAGGGGTTTGCCGGACAAAAGCGCCATTAACAGACCGGAAATAAACAAGACTAACCGTGTCTCATACCGTTTGATAATTGCATAAAAAGTTAAGAGAACAATTAAACCTCCAACCCAAACCATAAATGCACCTCCTTTTGCTTTAAAAAATCAGGCCAACCGATCAACCAGGATTCCTCCCACTCCTTTCGCGCTAAGGTAAAGTTACCCAATAAAATTAATTCTGAAATTCCTCAAAAATTCCTGCATGGCCGGAAGTATTTTACAGCCGAGTTAATTCGCTAATCAACCAAAATACAAAAACCTACGAACACAATGTTCGTAGGTTTAAATAATTGGTGCGGTTGGTGAGATTTGAACTCACACGCCTTTTGGGCGCCACCCCCTCAAGATGGTGCGTCTGCCAGTTCCGCCACAACCGCATATTAGAAGAGATATTAAAATGTGGTGCGGTCGAGAGGACTTGAACCTCCATGGAGTTGCCCCCACTAGATCCTGAGTCTAGCGCGTCTGCCAATTCCGCCACGACCGCATCTTTACTCATATGCCGCCTCTCACGGCGACACAATTATATTACCATAACATCTCCGCTATCGTCAAGCGTTTTTCCCAAAAATTATTTAGCCACCAATGCCCATTCCCACGCATTCCATAGGTTGCCGGCCGGCGTCGGATTAGGCCGGTAGTTGACTACGCGGGATTTGACCGCATCAATGTTGGCCCGGAAATAGAGGGGAACGACAGGAACCTCCTGGACAATAAGTTCTTGGAGGCGAAAATAGATTTGCCTACGACTCCCAAGGTCGAGTGTACTCGCCCCCTGTTCGGTCAGAACATCCACTTCCGGATTGCGCCAACCGGGATAATTCTGTCCCTCATAACCGTTAGCTCGGCTAGGAATTTTTTTTGAATGCCATAAGCTTTGGTTATCAGGATCCAGACCGGCTACCCAGGCGTACATTGCCGTCTCAAACCGGCGGTTTTTCAGTACATCGCCAAAGAAGAGCGGTGCATCGACCAGGCGCAACTCCCCTTGTATGCCTACTTCTTTTAGTTGTTGAATAATAACTTGCCCAACCGTTTCCCGGATTTTATTGCCCCCGGTTGTAACGAGCGAGAAAGCCAACCGTTGCCCGTCTTTGGCAAACACGCCGTCCGGCCCCTGTTTCCAACCGGCCTGGGCCAGGAGCTCACGCGCTTTGTTCACATCCCTTGCCGGGGGCTTAAGCGCCGGATTATACGCCCAGGAAAGCGGCGGCTGGTCAGCTACCGCCGGACTGGCCACATTCTTCAGCACCGTAGTAATGATACTCTGCCGATCGATGGCCAGCGCGATAGCCTGACGGACCCGGACATCCTGAAACAATGGATTGTCCAGATTAAAATCCAAATGTTCCCAAATCATGTTTGGCGTAATAAAGGTCTGGACTCCGTCAATTGCTTTTACTTGTTCAAGTTGAGCAAAGCTAACATTACTTACAATATCAACTTCGCCGGCTTTTAGCTGGGTCAACAAAATATCGGGGTCGGGGATTATTTTATAAATAATACTGTCCAAATGGGGCTTGCCGTGATAGTACGCGGGATTGGCCTCCAAAATAATCGCTTCGGCCAACCGCCATTCCTTGAATTTAAAAGGTCCTGTGCCTACAGGCCGGCGGTTAAAGCCCGCTTTGTTATAATCTTCGACCCCCTCGAGAATATGTTTGGGAAGAACAGTGCGAAATAGGGTAAGATAGGGTGCATAAGGCTGCTTAAAACGAATCACCGCAGTATAAGGGTCGGGAGTCTCTATCGCCTTAATCCGGTCATAACCGTCACGGGAAATAACATTTACTTTACGGTTCATGATATATTGCCAGGTAAACTGGATGTCGGCGGCGGTAAACGGCTGACCATCATGCCAGGTAACCCCCTGCCGTAGTTTATATATTACGGTCAAGCCGTCAGGACTGACACCACCATTTTGAACGGTAGGCACTTCTACCGCCAGATCAGGTACCCATTCTCCTTTGTCATTAACAGTAATTAGACCACTGAAAATAAGACTGCCCACTTCGGCTGTCGCTAAAAGGTCGGATAGCAGCGGGTTCAGCGTGTTTGGCTCACGCAAACTGCCATAAACAAGCTGACCGCCTGGCTGCAGCTGCCGTGTACCCTGTCCCTCGGAATTAAGTTTTGTTCCTCCGCAACCAACGGCAAGCACTAGTATTAGCGACAGAGCGGTGGCAAGCCATATCTTGCCCCAACGCAAGACAGCACCTCCTATTGTCCATACAACTCCTGATAACGTCTTTTATTATGCAGCACCTTTGCGACATATTCGCGCGTCTCACGGAAAGGGATTTGCCTTATGTCTTGGAAAGACATATCCCAGCCATACTGGCGCATCCACTGGCGCACATTGCCCCTTCCGCCGTTATATGCGGCGAGAGCCAGCACTTCGTTATCCTCAAATTCGCGCTTAAGTGACGCAAGGTACCAGGTTCCAAAAGCAATATTTGTCTCCGGGTCAGTCAAATCCTGCACCAGAAAATCCTGTCTCCCGATCTGTCCTGCCAGCCATTGACCGGTTTCCGGCATTATTTGCATCAGTCCCAGCGCCCCTTTCGGAGAGACAGCCTGAGGGATAAACTTGCTTTCCGTGCGTATAACACCGGCTACCAAAAAAGGATCAAGATTATGCTCCAGGGAGTATTGATAAACTAAATTCTGATACGGAAATGGATACAGGTATTTTTTTTGAAACCAATCGCTGTTGTAAATGGCATAACTCCCGGCGGCCAATACAAGAAGCCCTACAACCAATGCGTTTAGCCAGGATAAAACGCGCAAAATCAATCACTCCGTCATATTACTTGCTACAAAGTATGTATTGACTAATGCAATCATTCGTTATTATTTAGCGGGGATTTTCTGCCAGGCGGCCAGCACCTGGCGACGCGTGGCATCGATGCTACCGCTGTTATCAATTATGACGTGGGCTCGCTCTGCTTTTTCCCGCAGAGACATTTGCGCGCTTATCCTTGCCCTGGCTTCACCTTCGGTCAGTCTGTCCCGCGCCATAAGCCGCTTAAGCTGCGTCTGCTCATCTACATACACTACCCAAACGGCGTCGGCAAGATCGTCCCACCCTTTCTCGATTAGCAGCGGTACGTCCAGCACCGCTACCCTTACTCCCGCTTTGCGGGCTGCTTCAAGAGCGGTTTCAACCGCCGCTTGGATGCGAGGATGGGTAATTGCTTCCAGCTTGGCGCGCTGCTTGGCATCGCTAAAAACAATCTCCCCAAGAGCCTTGCGGTTAATACTACCGTTACCATTCAAGACGCTAAGACCAAATTCGTCTTTTATCTCCTGCCAGGCTGGCTTACCGGTCGCTACAACCTCCCTGGCAATTTCATCGGCATCGATAATAACGGCTCCCAACTCTTGCAGCATAGCGCTCACGGTACTTTTACCACTGCTGATACCACCTGTCAACCCAATCACATACATTTGACCTACCTCGTCTATCGTTGGCAATTTGGACAAAAATGGGTACCCCGCCCGCCCACTTCCGTGCGGACAATTGGCGTGCCACACCGCTGGCAAGGCTGTCCCTTACGGCCATATACCCGCAAATAATGCTGGTGACTGCCGGTTTGTCCGACTCCGTCGCGGTAATCGCGAAAACTTGTCCCCCCATGGACAATACCTTCTTCGATGACCTGATTTATGGCGCGATAGAGCTTATTGGCTTCGTCCTCGCTAAGACTGGCGGCGGAGCGCGTTGGCGCAATGCCGGCCACAGCTAAACTTTCGTCTACATAGATGTTGCCCAAACCGCCGATAACCTGTTGATTAAGCAGAACGGCCTTAATCGACGACTGCCGCTTTTTCAACATCATCCGGAAATAATCGAAAGTGAATTCCGGTGAAAGCGGCTCAGGCCCCATGGTAGCTAACCCGGCAATTCGTCCCAGTTCAGCACGGTGTATGGCATAAAGGGTGCCTAACGTGCGCGAGTCGGCATAAATCATAGCATCATTATTATCGAGATCGAAAACGATATGCGTAAATTTATCGTGCGGATAACCGGCCGGTACGTAATACAGCCGGCCGGTCATGCGCAAGTGTACCACCATAACCAGGTCGTGTTCAAGGTGAAACAGCAGATATTTGCCGCGTCGATCAAGGCGTTCAATTTTTCGGCCTGTTACCGCTTCCTTAAATTCAGAAACCGAAGGCCACTTAACCAGACGGGGCAAGTTAATCTTTACCGCCTCGATACGTCGGCCTACAACCTTGTCAGCGAGCGTGCGGCGGATGGTCTCTACTTCCGGCATTTCCGGCATTTTGTGTGTCACCCCATTCATTTAGCCTGAGCCCAATTTGCGCCGGTCTTAACGTCAGCAACCAACGGCACCGCCAAAGCGACGGCGTTCTCCATAGCTTGTTTGACAAGTTGAGCCACTATCTCCCGCTCCGCTTCAACTACTTCCAGAACCAGCTCGTCATGAACCTGGAGCAACAGGCGGCTTTTCAGGCGCCTGTCCCTTAGCTGCCGGTAAACCGTGATCATGGCTTTTTTAATAATATCGGCAGCCGTTCCTTGAATGGGCGTATTCATGGCCGTCCGTTCAGCAAAGGCCCGCTGGTTGAAATTGCCGCTATTAATATCAGGCAAAAAGCGTCGGCGCCCAAATAAAGTAGTTACATAACCTTGCTGTCTGGCCAGATTAATAACATTGTCAATATAGTTTTTCACACCCCGGTACTTGGCAAAATAACTGTCGATATAATGACCGGCCTCTTTCCGGCTGACGCCAATATCGCGTGACAGGCCAAAATCGCTGATACCATAGACAATACCGAAGTTGACAGCCTTAGCCCGCGCCCGCATCTGGGCCGTTACCTCCGTCATCGGCACGCCAAATACTTCGGCCGCTGTACGGGTATGTATGTCCTGATTGTGCCGAAATGCGTCAATCAGATTATCATCTCCCGCCATATGGGCCAAAACCCTGAGCTCGATTTGCGAGTAATCGGCAGACATGATTAAGTCATAACCAGCCCCGGGCACAAATAATTCCCGAATGCGACGGCCGATTTCGGTGCGGATGGGAATGTTCTGCAAGTTTGGTTCCGAGCTGCTTAGCCGCCCGGTCGCCGTCACTGTCTGGTTAAAATGGGTGTGGATCCGCCCCGTATCGGCCCGGATAAGGTCGCGGAGGCCGTCTAAATAGGTGGATTTCAGCTTGGTCAACAGCCGGTATTCAAGCAGACGGTCAATGAGCGGGTGCTGTCCCGCCAGTTTTTCCAAGACTTCGGCATCGGTCGAATAGCCGGTTTTCGTCTTTTTTATTACCGGTAACTTGAGAACCTCAAACAAGATATGGCCTAACTGCCGGGTAGAGTTAACGTTAAACTCCTGCCCTGCTAACTGGTATATCTCGGTCAGCAAGGCCTCAATTCTATCCGTAATTTCCTGCGCCAAGGCATCGAGCTGCGTCAAGTCCACCTGGATACCGGCGATCTCCATTTCGGACAGCACCGGGACAAGCGGCAGCTCGATTTCTTCGTACAGTTCAGCCAGCCCCGCCGCCACAAGCTTTTCCTTAAGTACCGGATATAACCGCTGCGCTACTTTAGCCGCCCAAACCGCATAATCAGGCGTGTCCAAGCGCTCTTTATCCATTTTGCCGGCGACGAGACCTAAATACTGGCACGCAAGCTCTGTCAGCGGATACTCTACCGCTGTCGGCTCCAAAAGATAAGCCGCAAGTTGAATATCAAAACATAGCCCCCGTAGCTCCGTTCCCTTAGCCTTGCAGGCATTACAAATTTCTTTGGCATTATAGGTGACTTTGGGGATAGTCTCGTCGGTCAACAGGTCCCACACCAACTCCCAGCCGTCAACATCATGCGGGATGTAAATTGCCTCCTCGCCTACCCATAGGGCTAAGCCGGTTAATGTAACCGCAGGGATTTTTCCGCTGGTCAAGGGAAAAAATACCATCCTGCCTAACTGTTTTATCCGGGCCACGCTCTCCCTAATTTCGGTAAATGAAGTAAGCACCTTAGCAGGAGACAGCTCCATGGCCGTTTCGGTCGGCGGCAAAGCCTTGCTGTCAAAAAGGTCAGGCAGCTTAACCAGCAAACTCTTAAACTCCAGTCTTTGAAAAACTTCCCTTACACGCGCCACGTCAGGCGCTGCTTTGAGCGCTTCCAGTGAACAATCTAGCGGCACATTGCAGTCAATGGTAGCCAGTTTTTTGGAGAGCAACGCCAGTTCCGCGTTAGTCCGTAGGTTTTCCTGCAATTTTTTGCCCGAAACCTTATCAATATTAGCCAGTAGGTTCTCTACACAACCGAATTCACGCAGAAGTTTGTCTGCCGTCTTCTCGCCAATTCCCGGAACGCCGGGAATATTGTCCGACGCATCACCCATCAGACCCTTGAGGTCAATAATTTGTGCAGGCGATAACCCGTATTTTTCCTTTAAAACATTGATATCGACCAGCTCGGTTTCCGATATGCCCTTGCGGGTAAGCATAACTTTGGTGCGCGGACCAATCAGTTGCAATGCATCCCGGTCGCCGGTCACGATACAAACATCATAATCTTGTTTAGCGGCTTGAACAGCCAATGTACCGATAATGTCATCGGCTTCATAACCCGGTTTTTCCAGTACGGGAATGCCGAATGCCGCCAGCACCTCGTGAGCAAGCGCGAACTGCTCCGACAATTCCCTTGGTGTGGCCTGACGGTGAGCCTTATACTCGGCATAAACCTGACTGCGGAAAGTCTCTCTCCCTTTATCGAATGCAACCGCAATAAGATCAGGTTTGTTGTCGCTGAGCAGCTTTACCAGCATAGTTGTAAACCCATATACAGCATTGGTATATAGTCCCGCCGCCGTGGTCAGCGGCGGCAAAGCATAAAAGGCCCGGTGCATCAGGCTGCTCCCGTCGATAATTATCATTTTCTGCGGCATATGCCTATCACCCATTAACAATTAATAAGCTTGTACCAAAAACATAATCTTTATATATTTGGCCGTTTATCGGGAAATCCCTTTCTAGTTTTGAAAATCATGCTCTAGGTTATGTACCGAAACGAAAAGTCAATCCCCCCCGGCCAAACAAACGACAAAAAGGGCGGAAACATTAATCGTTCCCACCCTTGACGTTAAAGGGGTAAGTCAGTTCAATGCTGCGGGCCGGCTCGTTCCAATATACATAGGCTTGAAAATAATCGTAGATTTTCGTTATTTGAAGATAAGGTTGACCGCCAATAAAACCAATCGGCAGCGGTTTGCCGTTCATGGTCGCTGCTTTTTTCATCGCATCCCAGGTGACTTTCTGACCGATGGCATCAGCCAGGGCAAGCAGCGGTATGGCGAGGACGCCGTCAAGCACCCGCACATCACTAGTAAAAGTTTTTCCATTTAACGCAACGGTGAGCCCATTAATATCCAGGCGCCTTTCTTCTTGCTGCCAACTCTGCTGACCGCCAAATAAAACCTGGACGTTGTCGGACGTAATATACAGGATGTCGCCCTTAACAATGCCAGGAGCGCTGAAATTGCCGGCACGGACGGTCTTAGTCTGTTCATCCCATTGAATATTGCGCTTAAGTGCAGCGGCAATGGTCCAGACGGGTACGAACAACGTGTTCTCTTGGTAAACAGCTCGCTCAACAAGAGTTTTGCCATTCACGCGGATTTGATGGAATTGGGCAATTACCACCTGCCGATCCGGTACCTCACGGATGAGCCCTAATAAAAAATCATCGCTTACCAGACCGGCTAAGCCATACGCCGCAAGCTTGCGCTTTACCTCGCTCAACGTGACGTCACCATAACCGTAGATATCGGGGTAAATTCCGACCGACGCGTTGCCGTGAGCATCCACCCTGACCTTGACGCGGTCATAGGTGACCTTTACCGGTGTGCCGTAAGGCACTACCTCATACAGTTCCTCCACATCAGCCTCATGCATTCGCACGCAGCCGTTAGAAACGGCCGTACCTATTGCCCAGGGCGCATTAGTGCCATGAATGCCGTACATGGGCAGAAACCCCATCCAGCGATAGCCTAAGGGATTGTCAGGACCGGAAGAAACTGCCGTCCCGCCGCGCGGCGGGAACCACCAGGGATTCACCTCCTTGTTAATAATACTAAAAGTCCCCGTTGGAGTAGGCGTGGAAGGTTTGCCGATCGCTACCGGGTATACTTTGATAAGTGTACTCCCGGAATAAAATTCGAGGGTACGGCTAGGCAGGTTAATTACAATATTGGGTGATGCGATATCGGGGTCGATCTGGGCATGGACTGGCAAGATTGCAAGAAACAGCAATAGGACAGCGACCGCTGCCCCTCTGCCAACAGCCACGAGGCATCCCTTCTTTACTGTTTTATAACAGTATCATATATGAGGGTGCCCCTTGGCATATGACAAAGGAACAACACGAAAAAGGACCGAATTCTATCCGGTCCTCCACAGCTATTGCAAGTTTAAAATTTGTTGATGCACGACCGTCAGATGACGTATTCGGTCATCGGTGATGGGTAGATATATATGAACGCGGGTGCCTTGATTTTCAGAACTGACATTGATAAACCCGCCATGTTCGGCGATAATGCGATGAGCCACCGGTAGCCCCAGTCCCATCCGGTCCAGCTTGGTAGTATAAAATGGTTCAAAAACCCGTGACAGAATTTCCGGCGGAATTCCCGGGCCGGTGTCGGCAATGGCCACGACAAGCATGTTGAGATCAGCATGGAGCCACGACTTCAGACTTAATGTCCCTTCCTCCGGCATCGCCTCAATTGCGTTTTGCATAATGTTGATAAAAGCCTGCTTAAGCATATTGCCATCGGCGCAAATCTGCGGCAAGTTTTCCGCCAGTTGCTTATCGATAATGATATTTTCACCGCCGAGCTGCTTAAAAGTCAGGCGCAGCGCCTCTTCCAGCAGACGGTTGAGGTTAACCCACGGCTGCTTTTGGATTTGCGGTTTGGCAAACAGGACCAGTTCTTTCACCACCTTATTTATATAACCAACTTCATCAAGCAGCATTTCAAGGATTTCCCGCCGAACGGTATACTGATCGTCCTCCAGGCGGTTCAGCATAACCTGGAGATAACCACTGATAGTTGTCAGCGGTGTCCGGACATGGTGGGCCACCCCGGCGGCTAGTTCGCCGAGGGACATGAGCATCTGCGTTGTTTGAATTTGCTTGATAGCCGCGCGAACCGCCGAGACATCTTGCAAAATAACGATCATCCCGCTTATGCCGCCGGTTGAATCACGTAATTTTAAAGCGTCAACATGAAGATAAGTTATTTGTTCCTTGACCTTCAATTTCAGGCTAGTGGTATAAAGATCATCATACTCGGACAGCGAAAAAATGCGCAGAAACTTTTCTCCATGATGGCGGAAAACATGGTCAGACCGTTTTCCCAATACCGCCGTGCGATCAATGCCACAGAGTT
The DNA here is from genome assembly GCF_900102435.1 of Sporolituus thermophilus DSM 23256. NCBI lineage: Bacteria > Bacillati > Bacillota > Negativicutes > Selenomonadales > Sporomusaceae > Thermosinus > Thermosinus thermophilus. The sequence continues at coordinate 45,320 of NZ_FNBU01000012.1, forward strand.
TCTCGGCCTCGCGGTTGAGGTTTTTTATCCGTAGTTGGCCGTCCAAAAATAAAATTCCTGTTTTCACATTTTCAAAGTAGTCACTATATTCATCCTCTTTATTTAAGTATACAATTTTATTTTGAGGAGCTTCAGCAGAATACACAAGTCGTCATCCCCTTCAAAACATCCAATGCTATTAAGGTGATGATTAGAATTCTTGTAAATATATGTATTTCCTGCCAGGATAGACCAAATAGTTTTCGTAAAAATACGACATTTTACTTGCAAAAAAATGGCATGTTGTCGAAATTACATGCCATTCAGCTACTAAGTCGGATTTTCCTTGACCTATGGGCTTCTCTCTTTTTCGACATAAAACCACGCGACCGCTCGGTTTTTCCTCCTAATGTTTTTCAAAACATTGTATTAATTTCCATTTTTAGTAACAATTGCCATATTATTCCAAATATTGCGCTTTTCCGAAAATAAATGCCGGTCTGCACCGGCCGAAATTACTCGCCAACATATTTTTGGTAAAAATAGTCCGGATCAATTTCGTCGGGGACAACGGCATGAAAACGCAACCATTCATTGCCGGCAATACCCTTTGTTAACAGATAGGTTTTGGTTGGAAAATCGCGGTCGTCCACTGCCAGCAATTGATCGTCAACCACCACCGAATCTAAATCGTCGCGCGAAAAATTATCCGTATAAAAGTACTGGTCAATGGTCAGCAAGCTGCCGTCACCGTCATACACTGCCCCGAAATAAACAGCTCCACAGTCGATGGTGAATTCAAACGTATTATTGTCGTCAGGGGTGCGGCTGTCAAACAGGATGCGCTTTACGGGTATACGCGTCATTTTAATGGTCACAAAAAGCCCTCCATTCCTTCTTTTCCCTAGAATTATTCCCAGGAAACGCCTGCTTATACCTTGCCCTTTCCCGACCAATGCCTATTGACGCTGTTAAACGAGGAAATGGCATACATCTAAGCGAAGTATATACGACAAGAAACGGAGGCGTCGTAGCAATGTATGGCAAACGTTTAATCGAAGCACTACTCTGGATGGTTGTCCTAATTTGGGCTGGCAACTATACTTTGGGAAAAGTGGGAATGCGTGAGTTTTCGCCCGCTGCGTTCACCGCCCTGCGTTTTGCCATCGCTACCCCCTTTATGTTCTTGTTACTACGATGGCGTGAAGGCGCCGTGCGCTTTTCCCGGCCGGACTTACCGCGTCTGGTCGTCGTGGGGGTAATAGGGGTTGCGCTGTACCAAACGGTTTTTATCGCTGCCGTAAAATATACTACTGTTACGACAGCTTCGCTTATGCTTGGTCTCTCCCCTATCTTTACCGCCTTTTTTAACGCACTCTCAGGCCATGAGAACCTACGGCCGTCCTATTTGCTCGGGGCGGGAGTAGCTTTTGCCGGGCTAACCCTGGTTATCAGTTCCGGCCCAGGCGAGCTGGGGCTCAACGCTGCCACCTTAAAAGGTGACATCCTGGCGTTTATCGCATCTGTCCTATGGGGACTCTATCCTGTTTTAGCAACACCCATCCTAAAAAAGCATTCCGCCCTGTGGGTAACGGCTCATTCCAGTTTAATCGGCGTCGCCGTTCTGCTGATTTACTCTACCCCTGATCTTGGGTCCATGAACTGGCCTGCTGTGTCCCGGGCGGCATGGGCATCACTGCTCTACGCAGCCATTCCTGTCACAGTTATTTCGCTGGTAGCCTGGTACTACGGTATTGAAAAAATCGGTGCCAACCAAGTCATGATTTATATGTATATGATTACGCCGACGGCTATGGCCATTGCGGCCTTGACCATCGGCGAAACAATCAACGCTTTTCAGATCATTGGTACCGGCATTACCTTACTGGGCGTTTATCTCGTCAAACGCCAACCGGAAAGCAAACGGCCTGACCAGGCCGAAGCAGAAAACCCTGCGCCCAAATAGGCGGCCCTTGCCCGCAAATCACTACCGCATCCCCCCTTAGGATTGCCAAACCCGGGCCGCCCCTTTCCGGATCATGTTAGATCATTTTTTACTATTCATAAAGTAAATATGGTTTAGCCTTTTGCCGAAACCGCTCTGCTTCCGCCTCCCACGCGGCTACGATTTCATTGAGCGTAAAGCGCCCCAAGCGCAGCGAATCGTCCCCGGTGGCCAAGTCGATATTAGGCTTGCTGCCTTCGCGGTACGGGGCGTTAAAGCTAAATTTATCGCCGCTCAGTTCTATAACGGTATATAAAAGCGCCAGCCCAGTCCGGACCGCCTTGTAGGCTTTCCGGTCCACGACATGGATTTGTACGCCGCCGCATACTTGTCCCTTATACTTGGAAAAAGCGGGTGTAAAATAAGCCGGCCGGAAAATAACCCCCGGTAAGTGCTGGGCGTTCATTCGGTCGGCCAACTCTTGGGCATCCAACCAAGGTGCACCTACCAGTTCGAAAGGCCGGGTGGTTCCTACCCCTTCCGAGATATTCGTTCCGCCAAATATACCGGTACCGCTGTAGACAAGGGCAGTGTCGACCGTTGGCATGTTCGGAGAAGTCATGACCCAGGGAAGGCCGGTTTCATCATAAAGCATGTCGCGCCGCCATCCCGTCATCTTAACGACATGCAAATCGCAGTTGATGCCAAACTCGCTGTTAAACAACTGCGCCAATTCCCCTACCGTCATACCGTGGCGTATCGGTATGGGATATAAGCCGATAAAAGACTGAAACTCTGGTTCTAGCACCTTTCCCTCCACTTGTACTCCTCCTACCGGATTAGGGCGGTCCAAAACCACGAATGTCTTGCCCAACTCACTAGCGGCCTGCATGGCATAGGCCATGGTGTAAATGTATGTATAGAACCGGGCGCCTACGTCCTGAATGTCAAAGACCAGAACATCCACATTCGCCAGCATTTCCGGCGTTGGTTTCTTGGTGGCGCCGTAAAGGCTGTATACCGTTATGCCTGTTCGCTCGTCCGTATAAGAACCTATGGTGGCGCCGGCCGGGATATTGCCCCGGATCCCGTGCTCGGGAGCAAATAGCGCGACCAGATTGGTCTTTTCTTTCAGGATATCCACCGTACTCCGAAAGTTGCTGTCAATGCCCGTATGGTTGGTAATCAGTCCAACCCTTTTACCTTGAAACAAATGCAGGTAGTGATCAATGTTTTCCACCCCAAGCCTTACTTTGGCCGCTGCCGCTGCGATGCCGGGATAGCTGCCCATGCCCAGAAGAACACATATCACCAATAATACAGATAGCCAAGAAACGCGTTGCATCGTCGGCCTCCCCGCTTTACGTTTTTATTATCATTATACCTTACCGCCACTGCCTTGTCCTCAGGGTCTCACAGGCGAAAATAAAAAACTCCAAGGTACATACCTCGGAGCTTTATGACTAAATGGTGCCGGAGAAGGGACTTGAACCCCCACGGGGAAAACCCCGGCTGATTTTGAGTCAGCTGCGTCTGCCGTTCCGCCACTCCGGCACGAATTCAATTGTACAATGGACATTATGTATAATATCACGGCTATACCCTATTGTCAAGCGATTAGTGATAAAATTGTTCCGGTTAGTTTGGAGGAAACAAGGCATAAAATAACTAACTCTAATATATATTCCTTCGGAGAAAGGTGAAAGCGTGCCGCAGATTACCCTTACCGGCCAATCGATAACTTACACGGTAACATATAGCAAACGCCGTAAAACGGTGCAGTTAAAGATGATTTCTCCGTATGTGGTGGAAATAACCGCCCCGGCCCGCTGCTCGCAAGCTTATCTGGAAAAAATACTGTGCACCAAGGCAAGATGGATCGCGCAGCAATCGGCCCGACTCGCGAATATCGCCGAATGTCCGGTTAATCGTTCGGTGGAAGCAGGAGCGCCAATCCTATATCTGGGGCAAAGTTATCCAATTTGTTTATTGTCTGATGGCGCCCCTGCAAGAGTAACCCTGGACCACGACCGCATTGTCATTCGCGGATGCTCCGAACTGGCGGCTAGCTGTCCGGAATTTTTAAAGCAATGGTATCTTGAGCAAGCACGAATCATACTTACCGAGCGTACTGCTTATTGGGCAAAACGGATCGGCGTCCAGCCCGCGCGCATTACCCTCCGCGATCAGAAAACCCGCTGGGGCAGTTGTTCATCAAGGGGAACGATATCGTACAATTGGCGCGTGATTATGGCCCCGCCCAAGGTTATTGATTATTTGGTAGTCCATGAGCTTTGCCACCTTTTAGTCCCAAATCATTCCGAGCGGTTTTGGCAACTCGTGACCAAGCACCTCCCCGACTACAAGACGGAACAAAGCTGGCTGCGCCGCAACGGTCACCTTTTGACAAGAATTTTTTAGTTTGTTACGCCCGGCATAAGTTCTTTTTCCCGCAAAAATTCTTCTAACAAACTTGCCGTTATGCCCGTAATCTTCAGGCAGTTGCGTAAGTGCTCCCGGGTGTCAAAGGGGTGGGAATTAAGTACACGACAGCAGGTAGCGCCAAACTTTGCCGCAAAACGCTCATGAAACTCACGGGTCGTTTGGTACACAGGCTCGCGGCTCTCTTCCTTACTCACCCGCCCCTGGAGCAAACTAATCACCATGACGGACGCAGTCAAAGCGCCGCACATGCAGCCGGCATGGCCCAACCCCCCGCCAAAACCGGATGCAATGCGGATGGCTGCATCGCTGAGTTCAAGATTCAGCACGTCCCGGAAAGCCCGTAAAATTGCTTCAGCACAATTGTATCCTTCCTTAAAATTCTGACCGGCCCGGTCACGGGCACTGGTGATCGTACTCATGGTCACACCCCTCTTTTTCTTTTCTTAGCTAAATTCGTTTTTTGCTCCTCACTTCCTCTCTCGGCTACATGCCGTCAAGTCTTTTTTCCACGCAAAAAGATATAAAGGAGGTCATTATGAGCATGTTGTTTACTCCCTTTACCATCGGCAGTCTGACGGTAAAAAACCGCTTTGTCCGCTCGGCTACTCAGGACTGGCTAGGCCATGAAGACGGACGGATTTCCGAAGCCCAAGTAGAACTTTATGAAAACCTGGCCCGCGGCGACGTCGGCATGATTATCACCGCCCATGCTTATGTACAACATCCGCTTGGCCGGGCAAGCATTCGCCAAAACGGTATCTATGACGACCGGTTTATTGACGGCTATCGTTTGCTGGCCCAAGCGGCGCACCGCCATGGCGCCAAACTAATTGTGCAGATCTCTCACGCGGGTCGGCAAACTTCACCCGATTTGACGGAAGGTGAAACACCGGTAGCGCCATCAGCCGTCATTGACAGGAGTACCGGCATTACCCCCCGGGAAATGACCGGTGACGAAATCTGGGCGCTGATTAACGCATTTGTCACTGCGGCCGAGCGGGTAAAAAAGGCCGGCTGCGACGGCGTGCAGCTCCATATCGCGCATGGTTACTGCCTTTCGCAATTTTTGTCACCTTATACCAATCGGCGACAGGATGAATGGGGCGGTTCAATCGAAAACCGCACCCGCATTATCCGGGAAATTATGGTCCGCTGCCGTGAAGCGGTAGGCAGCGATTTCCCCATCCTTGCCAAACTTAATTGTACCGACGGTCTTTCCGGACCAGGCTACTTAACGCGCGAAGACGTTGTTTACACGGCCCGCTTGCTCGAACGGCTCGGAGCGGCGGCAATCGAGGTCAGCGGCGGGATCCGTGAGGCCAAAGGCGTCATGTCGCGTCCCAATATCCGTAGCGAAGAAGATGAAGCATACTTCGCCGCCGATGCCTTGGCGATAAAGGAAGCTGTCCGTATTCCGGTAATTTTAGTAGGCGGCTTGCGTTCAATGGCTACGATGGAAGGCTTGCTGCAAAACGGCTATGCCGATATGATCGCCCTAAGTCGTCCTTTTATTAAAGAACCGAACCTTGTCGAGCGGCTGCGTGCCGGCCAGGCAAAAGCAAAATGCATCTCCTGTAACGCTTGTTTTAATCCTGCCGGCTTAGCATGCCGGTATGAAAAATAACAGAGGGCAAACATTATGAAAAACACAATTGAACTTCGAGGTTTTGCCCGGCTAATGAATCTCTTTCAAGAGCGCGGCTGGCCTTTTCCCTACCACTATCCCCTCTCCGCTCCCGTATCAGGGTGCGAACTGTTGGAACAATTGGCTATTGATAAAGACCAGGTAGAAGCAATGTTTATCAATGGCCGCGCCCAGCCATTGGACGCGGTAATCAATCCCGGCGACCGCGTGGCCCTTATTCCTCCTGGCACGCCCGGCCCTTACCGTATTCTGCTAGGAATACGGTCGACATGAAAAAATTCCCGGCAAAAAAACTTTTTGCCGGGAATTTTCCATTATTAGCCCAAAATAGCTTTCAAGTCTTCGTCCGGAGTTGTAATAAGGCGCAGACCATATTTCTCGTTAAGCAGCTTGAGGACATTCGGTGTGAGGAAAGCAGGCGCGCTGGGGCCAATGCGGATGTTCTTAATACCCAGGTGGAGCAGGGTCAGCAGGATGGCGACTGCCTTTTGCTCATACCAAGACAGGATAAGGGACAGCGGCAGGTCGTTTACGCCGCAGTTAAAGGCTTTAGCCAACGCCAAGGCAATTTGGATACCCGAGTAAGCATTATTGCACTGACCAAGGTCAAGCAGACGGGGAATACCATCAATATCGCCGAGATCAAGGTGGTTGAAACGGTACTTACCGCAGGCCACGGTAAGAATGACGCAGTCTTTGGGTATTTTCTGGACAATTTCAGTGTAGTAGTTGCGGCCCGGTTTTGCGCCGTCACAGCCACCGACAAGGAAGAAACGTCTGATTTTGCCGGCCTTTACGGCTTCTACTATCTTATCGGCCAGACCAAGTACGGCATTATGATGGAAGCCGGTGGTCAGTGTATACTCGCCTTCTTTTTCTTCAGCCGGCGGCAGTGATTTGGCCTTGGCGATAACGGCGGAGAAGTCGCGGGTAGGCAGGTGGGTAGCTCCTTCCAGCCCGGTAATTGTCCGGGTGAAAATGCGGTCGCCGTAAGTATTCTTGTCAGTAGGCGGCATGACACAGTTGGTCGTCACCACAATCGCACCCGGGAATTCTTCGAATTCCTTGCGCTGGTTCTGCCATGCCGTACCGTAATTGCCTACCAGGTGCGGATATTTTTTCAGTTCGGGATAAGCATGGGCGGGCAGCATTTCCCCGTGCGTGTATACGTTAATACCGGTTCCCTCGGTTTGCTTGAGTAACTCTTCCAGATCGAGCAGGTCATGACCGGTGATCAGGATGGCATGACCCTTTTTCAAACCAGTAAATACCTTGGTGGGCTCAGGTGAACCGTAACGGGCAACATGGGCTTTGTCTAAGAGTTCCATTACCCGTAGATTCATCTCACCGCATTTTAGGACCATTTCGATGTGCCGTTCAAGATTGAAGTTTACATTAGTAAGGGTAAAGAAAAGCGCATCGTGCATAAAGGCATCAACTTGCTCGTCGCGCACACCGAGTTCACGGGCGTGATGGGCATAAGCGGCAATGCCTTTAAGTCCGAAGATGAGAGTGTCTTGGAGACCGGCAATATCTTCATTCTTTCCGCAAACACCAACCTTGGTGCAACCAACGCCGCCGGCCGTTTGCTCACATTGATAACAGAACATACCCACTCTAAATTCCTCCTTCGCAATATTGCTCTTACAGTTTCTATTGTAAGGAGGATGGCTTTTGCCCGCCGTGATATATATCACAAATTGCCATGATTTTCATCACAAAAGAGCTACCGCTCAGGTCAATTCACCGGCCGCAAGCGTCGTACGACGATAGCGGTAAGGATCCCGCCCACCAACGCTGTTATGAATTGAGGCCAGCTCATGGCGAAGAGCAACCCGGCGGCGATTTTGGACGGAATGGCAACCCAGGTGAACAGCCACACAAAACCAAGGTACAGAAAAACCGCTTTAGCCGCGGCTGCAGCGACAATAGCCAACCAACGCGACAGCCTCAGGCCGGCGATATAACATATCACCAGGAGAAAATTGCCGCCGGCAACAGGAACAATGAAAATCGGCAGCGGCAACAGCTGCTGAAAATAGGCGACGACAGGTGCAATTACGCCGATTAAACAAGCGGAGCGCCAGCCAACCGTTTCGGCTGCTATCAGCAAGCAACTGTTCACAAGACTTCCAATAATAAAAGTAGAAAAAACAGTGGGGATGGGAATAAAAAACCGCAACGACTGAAACAGCAGCGTCAGCGCCAGCAATAAAGCCGTTCGCGCAAAAATTCTATTGTTCACAACCGCCACCCCTTACACCTACTTGTGCCATTTATGGCGGAATTTCGGTGGGCGATTGCCGCTACTGCCAAAGAGCAACCAGCCAATGACGAGCAACAGGACCAAATTAGCAGCCATACCACCGAGTAGACCGACATCCACCAAGATATTGATTAAGGTTAAACCCCCCAAAAAGAGTAGGCTTTTTTTTACATTAATATAGGGATAACGTTTGAGAACGAGATAGCAGAGGCCAAAGACAACCAAATCAATGACAACCCAGGCAACCCAACTGGCAAACAAGTATTTAGCCACACTACCGCTAACCATTATCGCTAATAAGTACAACCAAATCTGACTCACAAAACGCACCTCTTTCGCTCTCTTTACTCCATTATACCGAAAAACCGTGAAACTTTGACAGATGTTTATATCTTTTAAAATTGGCGCATACTGTTAATAGAAAAAAATAACAAGGAGTGAAACACATGGAATTTTCGTTTACTCTGTATCAACCAAAAAAAGAGCGGGCGCCGAAGGAAATGGCGGCACAAATTGAGATTCGCCCCAACGGGCGCATTGTTTTTAATAAAAAAGCGGCAGAACTGTTGGCCGACCGTCATTTCTGCATGCTAGGCTATGATCGGGAAAAAAATGCTTTGGGTATAATGCCGGTGACGGAGCAACAACTTAATTCATTCCCCATTCGTTATGCTTCGAAAGGCGCCTATATCGGAGCCAAAAAATTTTTTAAACATTTCAATATTTTGCCACAAAAAGTTATTCAAAACTCCCCCGTGCACACCGGTCAATTCATTGGCGTTAAACTGTAAGCAAAAATAAGAAACCAACGTCACATGACGCTGGTTTCTTACTTATTGTAGTTATACCTCAAGACCCAATCTGCGCATCCAGGCCAGAATTTTATCGTGAATTTCCGGGCCACCCGCCAGGCCGAGAGGAGCCGACACCGTAGGACCGCAAATCCCCAAGCGGCTGAGCCCGAATTTGATAACGGCGGCATTGGCGCCAAATCCTCCCATAAGCGGAATAAGCGAGGCGATTTTTTGCAGGCGGAGCGCTTCTGCCAAATCGCCGTTGGCAAAGGCTTTATAAACATCGGCGCACAGTTTCGGTACCAGACTGCAACCGGCATAAATACCGCCCTTGGCACCGTGCAGATAGGCGGCTAATCCGAGCGCCGGATTGCCAGACATGACGGCAAAATCGCTACCGGCAGTCACCTCGAGATAGCGCTGCATGCCGACAAAGTCACCAGCGCTGTCTTTAACGCCAATAATATTCGGGTGGCTGGCAAGTTTGGCCAATGTATCAGGAGCAATGGAGATTTTCGTCATTTGCGGGAAATTATAAACCACTACCGGCAATTCAGAAGCATCGGCCACCAAGCTGTAATGCCGGTACACTCCTGCCTGATCCAACGGATAATAGTAAGGAAGCGCAACCAATACCGCGTCCGCCTTTGTCCGTGCTGCGGCGCGAACTTGGGTGATAGTCTTCTGCGTGCTCGTATCGCCGCAGCCAATCAAAACAGGAACCTGTCCCCGCACTTCGTCAAGAGTGACTTCAATAGCTTCCTGCCGCATCGTTTCCGTCATGGCCGGAAACTCACCTGTCGAACCGAGAACCACCACGCCGTGAACACCGGCATCCAAACAATAGCGGACTACTCTGCGCATGCCTTCTTTATCAACTGTTTCATCGGGATTGAGCGCCGTTACCATCGCCGGATAAACGCCTTTTAACTCCACTGTATCGCCTCCTAAAAAAAAATTGCTATGAAATTTAGTACGCCCCTTGGCCAGAATATTCCTGCTTTATCATAAAATTTCCGCCTTTGGTGACATAACCGCCCCGGATAATAAAAGCATGGAACGTAAAAGAAAAGAGCAGGCACCGCATCCTGCTCTAAATACCCCATTAGCTGCAACAACTTCGCTGGGGAGGCAACCCTTTAAGCACTAACTTCTTGGCAAACAAAAACCCTTCTAAGTCAATTTCCAGATCCCCTGAACCTTCCATGCCAACGAAGGAGTTATGGATATAGAGTTCAATATCACGGACATTTTTGCATACAAACTCTTCGGCTTCGTGAGCTTGTGGTTTTCCCAATCGCACGGACGGGTAAGTCGTAACCCTGGGACCCCCTCAGCCAAAGCTCATTTTCTGTTCCATTTTAACAGTAACTACGCCATCTTGTTCTTTAATAAAACTCAGCGCTTTATCGCTTACTTTCCAAGACATTGCTACACCCCTTTCTCCCCCTCCCCAAAAGGGGGGGGCTAAAATTATTCTACTATGGCTTCAAAAACCAGTCAAGATCATTAGGACATATGACTTCGGGCCGGACAAGCCCCGGATTAAGGGAATGCACGGCGCCAAGTGCCGTATGCGCGTTTCTAATATTGACTTGCTCTGCTCTTATAATAATCTACTCACTCCATGCTATAATAGTATAAAACTCTGCTGGCAAGGAGTGGTATTGTTGCTTCGCGCGCTAACCATGGGCTGGGCGGTAATCTACGCCGACCGTACCTGTATGTACCCATTGCTCTCTGTTATGGCCGCCAGTATGTCCCTATCTTCCACACAGGTAGGAGGCCTAACCAGCGCTTATTTTTTTCTTTATGTTTTAATGCAAATCCCCGCCGGCATCATCGGCGACCGCCTCGGCCTTAAAACAGTACTCATTGTCATGTACGGCGTGGCCGGTCTTGGGTTGCTTGGCCTCGGTCTCTGGGGCGTAAACTATTCCCTTTTACTGCTGTTCGCAGCCCTTCACGGACTGGGGGCCGGCGCCTATTACCCCGCCGCCTATGGCACCACCCTGCAGGTTGTTCCCCCCGAACGCCGCGGCTATAGCTCGGCAATTATCGGCATGGGCATGGCTCTGGGATTGCTGGCCGGTTTAGCCGTCAGCGGACCAGTCTATGAAGCCCTCGGTGATTTTCACGCTCCTTTTGTCCTCATGAGCATCCCCACCTTTTTAATGCTGCCCTATTTCTCTAAGTCGCTTCCTAATATCAAAGGTGATCGGACACCGACCTGGCAAGACTACAAGGCCATTCTCCGGGATAAGCAGCTCTGGCTCATCAACGCCGCGACCTTTGCGGCTCTCTATGGCTTTTGGGTTGCCATAACATGGGGACCCACCTATTTAAAAGTTGAAAAAGGGTTCAGTCTTGGCCAGGCTGGTTTTTATACCGGGTTAATGGCGGTAACGGCTGTTCCGGCAGCCCTGTTATGGGGAAAACTTTCTGACCGCTTGGGGCGCAAGCCGGTAGCGCTGGCCGTGCTCCCTGCAGCCGCCCTGAGCCTTTACCTGCTGGCCCATGTGGACAGCAAGCCGGGGATTATAGCTACACTGCTCCTGCTAGGTCTTTTTACCAACTCGGCCTTTACCCCCATCACCGTTGCCTGGACAGGTGATATCGTTAGCACCCGTTATCCGGGCCGCATGGGAGCGGCCGTGGGTATTTTCAATTCTACCATCATGTGCGCCGCCATTGTCGCTCCTATTGTTTCCGGCTATCTGCGTGATGCCACCGGTTCGCTGGCTGCGGCCATCATTGCCGGCAGCGCCGTGATGCTGGCCGGTACGCTACTTCTATGCCGACTGACCGAATGCAAAACACCGGCCCGGAACTCGCCACCCGGAAATATGACAAACCAGCAGGATTAGCCCCTAAGCCTCACACTCTGTACTTTTAAAACCTTCAGACGTCAATGCGCATATTTACCTCTGTAAACATAAATAAACAATAGAAATATACTGCAGAAACCAGCGTCATCGACGCCGATTTCCCAAATTACATATCACATTGGGCACAGATCTACCAGGATGATCAACGGCCTTTATGCCTTCATCCGCAGCAGGGTTTGGGCGTTTTCTTGCAATATACCCATTTGTCTATATACCCCCCTGTTACCAGATAAAGCAGACCGGTAGCAAACATTACGGGGATGGTCGCCCCAAATACCAGGTCAAGTTTAAGGAACCAATAGTATAATGCGACGCCTATAGCCCAAACGGCCAGCGCTCCCCAGTTGGCCAGCAATTGGGGGTTAATACTCCGCTTTTTGCGAATGAAATAGTCAGTGAGCAGAATGGCATAGAGCGGGGCGAAAACCGAACCGATGGCCAGTAAGAAGACTTCGTATTGTTCCATATCGGCTACCAGCGCCAGCAGAGTGCCGACTACCGTTATTACAAGCGCCACGAGTTTTTCGTTAAGACCGGGCCGGAGGTTGGTAAAACTGACCCCGGCCGAATAAGCGTCCATAAAAGTAGTGGTAACGGTCGAGAGGACAATAATTCCCAGAGCCGCAAACCCCAGGTTGGCGGCCAGCATTATGTCGGTCGGATCGGCTTTACCGGTACTGATGGCGGCGGCAAGGCCGATAGTATACATCCAGCAGCTTCCCAGGAAATACCCCAGCCAGCTTCCCCATGCGGCGTTTTTTGCCTGCTGGGCAAAGCGAGTATAGTCGGCAATGAGGGGCAACCAGGACAGCGGCATGACAACACTCAGTTCCACCGCTTCACTAAACGGCATTCCGCCTGCCGGGACCTTTGTTAAAATGCTTATATCTTTGAATACCATGGCGCTTAGCATAATCGTCAGGCCAAACAGCAGCAATACCGCAGCCATGTTGACCTTTTTCCAGCCGCCCTCCCTACCAAGGGCAATCCACAGAAAAATAAGACCGCCTATGATTATGCACCATAGCGCGAAATAATCAAACTGCCAGAGCATTTTCGTAATTTCGTTGGCCGATTTGGCAGCGGAAATGATCATAATGGCTGTCCAACCTATCAGTTGTAGAACGTTCAATACGGAAAAGAGAGTTGTTCCGTACGCTCCGAAGGAAATGCGGGTCGACTCGATAGCAGGGATGCGTTCCCGTGTGCCGATGATACCTCCCATCACTAGCAACGTGGTACCGATAAAATGCCCCAGTATGATGGCTGCAATCCCGGCAGTGAAGCCCAGCGGAACGAGAAGACCGCCGGCAAGAATCTCGGCCACCGAAACGGCGGCGCCAAACCATAGAAACAGGAAATGCTTGAACTGCAATGTATTATTGTCGTTCATCATAATTACACCTACTTTCCCTCTTCTTTATCTTGTCGTAACAACAATATAACGGGGGCTATTACTCCTCCTGTTCGGAAGAGACTTGAGCAAAATGAGCATGTAGCAACAACCAAAAAAGCGCCCCCGTAAGGATGCGCTGCAAGAAAAACGTAAATCCTGGAGCTTTCCCTACGCTGGCATTACCCAGATCAGGTTATAGGGTCATAGATTTAACGGATCTATATCTCAGCCGGCCTTTCCGGCCCCCCTAGCACAACATATATTTTTCTCTTGTCTTTAATCGCCCATACCCAATCCGCTGGCTGGCCGTCACCCCATTTATCGCGCGATTTTTTTAGGGGGGAATATTGCCGCCATTATTCCCGACATCAGACGGTTCAAAACCTTCCCCGCAAGCACTAGGATGGTCGACCCCAGCGCTACCGGATACAGCGGGTAGAAAATGCTTTGACCGGTCACCACCGCGATGAGAGCGGTAGCCGCCGCCGGCGGATGCAGGGTCCTGCTATAAAGCATGGCGACAATGGCCCCGCTCACGCTAAAAGCTGCCGCATACCAGGTCGAGCCAAATATAATGTGCATGATAACCCCAACCACAGCCGCAATGATGTGACCGGCAATTACGCTGCGGGGTTGGGCGAACGGTGCTGCAGGCACGCAGAATATCAGACACGCTGAGGCGCCAAAAGATGCCACCAGAACCGGCGCGTTACATTCCATGGCTAGATAAGTGACTACGCCCATGCCTAGACTGGCACCAAAAAATATGACCAGTCCTTCGGCGGGCGCCGGCAACGGTGCACTGCTCTTACCTAGCCATTTATTTTTTATATAGCGGCAGCAATAATCTAAACCAGCCCCAATGTCCACTTCCTACCCCTTTCCCCGCTCATCACGGTTTAATCGCATCTTTTACTTCCTGGCAACACCTAATAAGTGCCTGACGGAACGCGTCCCGCATGGCATCACCGTCGCGCCGGGGCTGAAAAGCGATCTCCCGACTTGCTTTAGTGCAACTCAACTGCCACCGTTCCCGCAGAAAAGCCGGTCCTGTCCAGTCATGATCCAATACCTCTACTATCGGCGAACGTGAACCGGTAGCCTCCACCAGCATTGCTACGATCTCTGACCATGTAAGAAACAGGCTGCCGATATTATAAACCCCGTCACTGATAGCGGTGTTCTGCCCGGCCAGCAGAATAGCCGCCGCCAAATCTTCCATGGTAACAAAACAGCCGCCGGCCCCTTTCACAATCTGAATCATGTCATTATTTACCGCAGCGCGTACCATGTTACGCAGATGCTTACCACCGATAGTCTCGCCGAAAGCCCACCAAAAACGCAGGATGGTAATTGGCAGCCCTCTTTCGGTGTTATATACATGACAAAGTTGCTCGGCAGCATATTTGGCAAGGGCATATAAGGGGTTGCGTGCCTGTTGCACCAGGCACGGGTGTTCCTCCGTTACCGGTTCCGTCCGGGGACTGCCGTACACCGCCGCCGTACTGGCATAAACGAAGCGTTGAATCCGAGCGGAAGCGGCCACTTCTAAGAGGTTGATGTGTCCGCCGAGATCGCTGCGGAAAAGCGCAGCCGCATTGTCAGCAAAGCTCCAGGCCAGATTCACCACGAAATCGCTGCCGGGTACGACGCTCCGCAAAAGCTCTATATCTTCCAAGTCGCCCTTAATAATAGTAAGCCCTGCCCGTCCCGCCGCCATTTGGGGATTGGCCGAACGGTCATAAACCAGCACTTCGTGTCCTGACCGCAGATAATATTCGGTCAGATGTCGCCCGATTTCACCTGCGCCACCAACCAACAAAAGCCGCATATTGCCCCTCCTGCCAAAACTGTAAATTCAGGGGATCCGTATGCGAGTAGGCAATACGGATCCCCATTGCTTTATTTCTTGGTAACTAACGGTATCACACAGGCAATACAAAATAGGACTAGCGACAAGGTAATGAAGAAACCATTTTTTTGCACACCGCCGAAGTATGCGAACGGAAAAGCCAGCCAGAACAACCAAAAAGCGGTGTTCATCAGCGGCGTACGGTATTTTTTACCCCAAGGCACAGGCTTAGAGCCACTGCCAGATGTCGGATTTGCTGTCATACCCCTTTCCTCCTTTCAGCCTATGGCAGGTTCCTGAAGAACACGTAAGCAAACAGCCAGGCGTTGATACCAACAAGCAGCGCTACCAGCGCACAGTATGGGATGGTCCGGTACATAACCTCGTTCTCCCGTCCGTCGAGCCCTACCGTAGCGGTACCGATAAGCACTTTCGACGGGGCAATGGAACAGCCCACCGATCCCCCCACCGACTGGACGGCGGCCATAATCACCGTACTGATGCCCAGCACTTTGGCAGTCTCTACCTGCAAAGCACCGAACATTACGTTAGAGTTGGTATTGCTGCCTGTCAAAAAAGCCCCCAGGACACCAATAAAAGGCGAAAAGATGGGGAACAATACGCCGGTAGCCTTGGCCATACCTTGCGCCAGCAAGTTGGTCATGCCGGTGTCGTTCATGATCAGCGCCATCATGACCATGGTAATAATGCCGATACTGGTCGGCACGCACTGGGAAAAGGTGCTTTTCAGCGCGTCAATGGCCGCGCCCGGTTTCCATTTTCCCGCAGACCGAAACACCAAGTAGCCGATGATGGCAGCCGCTATCAGCAAGGGTGCCGGATGCGTCAATATATTGATCCGCGAATACATTTTTTCCGCTTTTACCGCGAAGCCGAACGCCGTCTGGACAGCCGGATAGTCTAACCCCCAAGTATATGGCGCAAATACCTTGGCGATGTCCTTAATCTGCGACAGGATGGACAGCAGAATAAGGATATAATATGGCGAAAAGGCAAGATGAAAACCCATCGTCCGTGGTACGTTCTGCCGAGCCAGTTCCTCTGTCGTTAAGTCGCTACGGTAAAAACCGGTCCGGGCCATAGCGGCAATCGTACCGCAACCGAACAAGGCCGGTATCAGCGTGGCCAGCTGCGCCGCGCCGATGGCGTTCATCAGCCAACACATAAAAGACATAACCGCGCTGGTAACGATTATGGCCGGCGCGCCGCGTTTTACCGCGGGTAAGCCGCCGTAGATATGAGCCACTGCAAAACCCGTGGCGATAATTGGTACAATAAACAGCACGGCCATCCAAGGGCCGATGATTTCGCCCGGAATCTTAGTAACCAGTTGAATCGTATAATAGGACGACCCCATCGAGCCAAACGAAATTGACCAAGAGTGGCCTACCAGGCAGGCTGCCGCCGCGACCGCCGGCGGGAAGCCCATGACCACCATGATGGGGGCGACCACCGCCACCGGTACGCCGAAGCCGGCGATGCCCTGCATGAAGGATGAGAAACACCAAGCCATAAGCAGGCACTGCAGCAGCCTGTCTTCAGTGACCTTGGTCATGGTATCCCCGATTACCTTCACCGCACCGATCTTTTCCACCATGTTATAGAGGAAAACGGCGCCCCAGATGATTAACAACACATAAAGTGATAAACTTAAACCTTTGCTATTAGCAAGCGCGAGTAACCGAGCATCTGCTCCGAAAGCAAAGATACCGATAACAACCGCTACGAACCAGGATATCGCCCCTGATTTGGGCGCACCCCATTTGAAAAGCAATATTGTCGATAACAGCACAAAGATGGGCAGGAAAGCTAGCAGCCAATTGGCAAAGGTTAAAACTACACCTTTATCCATAAATTGGTCTCCTCCCATACAGCTTGCTTATTGTAACCGCTTAAACATGAGGAAGCCCCTGGTTCCTTTTGTTCACGCTTCAAGGAACCAGGAGCTATCAGGCTGTTATTACTGAACAGGCGGCAACGTCACTTCAGCGCCAAGGAACTGGGCTTTGGCATTAACCCATGCCTGCAACTTGGCGACATGCTCCGGCTGGAGATGGCTAAAGCGGCCTTGAGTTTGCAGGTATTCTTCAACCGGCTTGAGCTTCTTCGGCATAATATTGAACTTCTTCACACCGTTCTCTATTTCATAAATAAACCACATGCCGGTCTCCACTGCCAGTTTGCCGACTTCAACGGTCTTATCAGCCGGGAACGTCCAGCCCTTGGGACATGGGCATTGAACGTGTAAGAAAGCAGGTCCCTCATATGCAAGGCCTTTGCGGACTTTGTTCATGAGGTCAACCGGATAGGCTACGGAAGCGGTGGCTCCGTATTTAACCTCGGGATGCCCTCCGCCGCAGAATATTGCCATAGGATCTTTGGGGAAGAATTTTTTCGCTTCAGGAATCTCAGGACCCGCCGGTGTGAACATGGTAGTCGCCCCGTACGGCGTGGAAGGCGAAGTCTGAATGCCGGTGTTGGCATAAGACTCGTTATCATACATAACAAAGAGAACGTCATGTCCGCGATACATCATGGCGGAAGCCGCTTGCAGGCCGATGTCGATCGCGCCGCCGTCACCGGCCATGACGATGATATTCGGGAATTCGTCCTTAATTTTGCCCTTCTTGATCATCATCTTGAAAGCCGCTTCGATGCCGGACGCAACTGCACCGCCGTTGGTGATTTGCGCATGCGTCCAGGGAACTGCCCAAGGCCCACAAGCATAGCTGGTATTCGCAACATACATACAGCCGGTTGGCCCGATAAATATCGTGTTTTTGCCCGCTGCCTTGGCAATAAGGCGATAAGCAAGGGCTGGTCCGCAGCCTGCACAGGTCCGATGTCCAGGGAGATAATACTCCTCTGCAGGCGCCTGAGCGATTGACTTTATAGTTTCGGCTACTGCCATTGTCTGTTCCTCCTTTTATTACTTTTTGGACGGAGCCACTTCTTTTTTAGCGGCATTGATTTCGGCTGAACCTTGGTTATAATCGTTAAAGTTGACCCAAGTCGAATCTTGGATAATCTCCCCGGCTTCGAGAGTCATCTTCATCATTTCTGCCATTTTGAAGAATTCCTCGTGGGTAATGGTTTCGCCGCCCAGACCGGAAGTAAAACCTTGAATTAGAGGTTTATTCTTAAGTTCGGATACGGATGCTCTGGTTTCTACGAGCAGAACGCCGCCGCCGCCAGCTGCTCCATACGAAGTATTGGTATCAATAACACCAACCACTTTGAACTTAGGCAGAATTTGCTTCAGGGCATCATCCGGGAAGGGGCGGAACCAACGCAGACGGCACATGCCGATTTTATAACCGGCTTTACGAAGATACTTGATGGCGCTGCGACAGGTTACCGCATGAGCACCCTGGAGGAGGAACACCATGTCAGCATCTTCAGTCATGTATTCTTCCACAAACGGAGCATATTTACGGCCGAAAATTTTGGCGAATTCTTCGGTAACTTCAACGATTTTCTGCTTAACTCGCTGCATAACAACAGCGCGGTCCCACTCAAGCGGCGGTCCCATTTCCGGCTCAATCTGCGGACCCATGATAACCGGATTGTTTACATCAAGACGAAACTGGGGCTTAAATGGCGGCAAAAATTTGTCAACTTGCTCTTGATCAGGCATTTCATACTCTTGCGTGATATGAGTGACAAAGTAACCGTCCATCGCAACAATCTGCGGGAGCATGATCTCCGGATCTTCACCGATACGGAAATACATAAGGCTGTTGTCTAAAGCCTCTTGAGCGTCTTGTGCCCAACCATAAATCCACCCGTTATCCCGAAGGGTTAAGCAGTCGGTATGCTCAGAACCGAAGTCGCCGGGAGGATCAAGGGTACGGTCCGCAATAAGAGCCTGAATTGGACATCTTCCGCCAGCGATTGGGGAATATGTTTCGAAAGCATAGGTTACACCGACACCCGAAGAACCGGTGGTAGCACGCGCGCCAGCCATAGATGCGCCATGAGCTATGCTGAACTGAGCATGTTCGCCTTCGCCGTGAACCATTTCGCACTTCATCTGACCGTTGGCGATACGTTTTGCTACTTCGGCCATAACTGCCGTATAAGGTCTAATCGGATAAGACGCAGTAACATCAATATCGGCGAGTTGCCAAGCATCAGCAACTGCGGTCAAACCTGTACCTCTTTTCTTGATCGGCATCTTCTTCACTCCTTACTCATCAAAATCCAGTTCCGGCACTCTACTGATTGCCCCGACAGGGCAAACATTGCTGCATATACCGCAGCCTTTACAATACTTCAGGTTAAAACTAATACCCTCATCAGCACTATAATTAACGCAAGCATCCGGACAGAATATCCAGCAAGTTTTACATTCCGTGCATAAACCCTTATCCAGTACAGGGCGGAGGAACCGCCAGTTTCCGGTTACCATACTTTCATTTTCTGTTTTCGGGGAAGGTACTATAGCCGCGAACGGCACTTGCTTGTAAACCTTGGACATATTTGCACCTCCTTAGAATATCTGCTAAACCGAGACGGAGCCTAACTTCTAAAGATTATAAATTTTTACGCTTTCATAACCTTTCTTCACTGCTTCTTTGTTCTCTGCAACTGCTACTAAGGACTCCAGGCTGACACAGCCGGTGGCTTTCGCTACTGCGCCCGCAATAGCCGCACCTACGCCAGCGCCGATTTTGGTGTCATCGCCCGAACCTTCGGTACCGTCAAAAGTCAACGTAACGCCGGCGCCTAAAGCGTTCGCATCAATACAAGCAACGGCCTTCACGTTCTTGAGGTTTTCTTTCGGTGCTATCCACTTAACCAGTGATTTGGGATCCCGCGCAGTATTAATAACTACAATACAACCGGGTTTCGCGCCTTTCAAAATAGCGTTGCCCTTAACCAAGGTTTCCTCTGCGAGAACCACAATGTCCGGACGATAATTCTCATACTCATAGAAAGTTTCAATAGGTTCCGGGCTTAACCGGGCGTAGCTCTTCACCGGAACATTGATACGGTCAGGAAGGTCGACATAGTTGTCAAAAGATTGAACATATTTACCTTCCAGTTTTCCGGCTTTGGCAAGCAAGGTCACGGTATCACGGGCCTCTTTAGCGAGAGTGACACCCCTGGTCCAAACAGTGACTTCCAGCATATTGGGGTCAATAGCAACTGCCAGTGTCATTTTTTCTCCTCCTTTTTCTTTACTTTAATTACTTGAATTAATAGAACAATCGCTAGGATACTTTTGTCCCCTATCACCCCCAATTAATGAACTCCCTGAACAACCGACTACTTCATTTATGGCTTCGGCAAAATCAGCGGCCTGCACCGCCAGACCAGTCTCGTCCGACCGGTGTCCGGCGGCGACATAGCGCTTGATTGCCGCCAGGGTAGCGTGCTTACAGATAGCCTCGATATCCGACCCTACCAGGCCGTCGGTGCGCTCGGCCAAGAAAGGCAAATCCACGTCGGCAGCCAACGGTACACCTTCGGTATGAATTTTGAATATCTCCAGCCGTTCATTAGAATTTGGTTTGGGTAGTTCAATGCGATAGTCGAGACGACCGGCCCTAAGAAGCGCCGGGTCAAGCATATCCGGCCGGTTGGTGGCGCCAATGACGATAACGTTGGCGGTATCCATCAGATTATCCAGCTCCAGCAGCAGCTGGCTTACCAGCCGTCCGACTCCCTGCCGGTCGCCTCCGGACCGAACCGGCGCTAACGCATCAATTTCGTCGAAGAACAGGATACAGGGAGCTACTTGTTTCGCACGTTTAAAAATCTGCCGCAGCCCTTTTTCCGCTTCACCGAGCCAGCGCGAATGCAAGGTGGAAGCATCCACGGCGATTAAATGGGCGCCGCTCGAACCGGCTAACGCGCGAACGATCAGGGTTTTACCCGTGCCTGGCGGTCCGGTGAGCAGTACTCCCTTAGGCATGCGCTGGCGAGTACGGCGGAAGAGTTCCGGATAAGAAAGAGGCAATTCGATAAGGGATCGCAGTTTCTCTTTGATATCGGCCAGCCCTCCGACGTGTTGCCATCCAATGTTCGGCCGGTCGGCAAAAAACTCGCGGGTAGCGGTAGGTTCCACTTCGCGGAAGGCTTGTAAAAAATCATCGGCAGTGACACGGAGCTTCGCCAAACTTTCCGGTGGCAGTCCTTCTTCCCTTAGGTCTAATTCCGGCAGGATACGGCGAATTGCGTTCATCCCCGCCTCCTTGCACAAAATAGCGAGATCCGCGCCGACAAAACCGTGAGTCATCTGAGCAATGCGTTCCAAGTCCACCGATGGATCCAGCCGCATGGACCGGGTATGTATTTTCAGGATAGCGAGCCGCCCCGCCATGTCCGGCGGATTTATCGACAATTCGCGGTCAAAACGTCCAGGCCGCCTGAGGGCAGGATCCACCATGTCCGGGACATTTGTGGCGCCAATAACAATGACTTCACCCCGGCTTTTCAGGCCGTCCATCAGCGCCAGCAACTGTGCAACAATCCGTTTTTCCACGTCGCCGATAACTTCAGAACGTTTGGGGGCAATAGCATCAATCTCGTCAATGAATATGATGGACGGGGCTCGCCGCTGGGCAGTTTCGAAAAGTTCGCGCAGTCTGGCTTCACTCTCACCGTAAAATTTATTGACGATTTCCGGGCCATTAACGTGCAGGAAAGTTGCCCGGCTTTCACTGGCCACCGCCCGGGCCATCAGCGTCTTACCTGTACCGGGCGGACCGTAAAGGAGTACGCCCTTCGGTGCATCCACGCCGAGCTGGCGGAATACTTCCGGATACTTCAAGGGCAGTTCAATCATCTCACGGATGCGCTGCAGCTCTTTATCCAGGCCGCCGACGTCTTCGTAGGAAGCGCAGTAACTCATATCTTCCTGAACGTCAGGTTTGGTCACCGTGATCTTGGTTGCGGCATTGATGACCACCGGTCCCTGGGGTGAGGTGCCAATAACTGTGAAATACTGCGCCCGCGCTCCAGCAAGCGTCACTTTGAGCTTATCGCCAATGATCACCGGTAAACCGTTTAGCAGTCGCTCCAGATGCCTGATGTCCTGAGCATCGCTAAAGTCGATGGTAGTATCCAACGGGCTAAGCACCAAGGTATTGCACGGTTTGTGCGCCACCTTACGGATGGTCACCCTTTCGTCTATACCAACACCGGCATTTTGGCGGATGATTGCTTCCATCTGAACCAAGTTCTGCTTTTTAAAATGGCTGTAACAGGGAACAACCTTGGCGACGGTGGTCTTTCGGCCTTGTATTTCCACTATATCGCCGATAATTACGCCGAGCTTTGCCATGTCGTCGTTATCAAGCCGTACATACCCCTGCCCTACATCTTCCGGCATAGCATCAGCTACTCTAAAAGTCAGAACCTCTTTTGCATTCAAAATGCCAATCCCCTTTAGAAAAATAATTTTGTATTTCAATTTGAATTATAAAAGAAGGCAAGTCTTATTGCCATATTTTGTAAAATAAGGTTAATAAAGTAAATAGGATAAATATAAACTCGGCCGTGTACAAAATAAAAAAAACAGTTGGCGCTTTACCAACTGTTGCTGGTTATTTACTAACTGTTGTTTCATCTAATTATTAAGCAAATCTTTATTTACCAGGAATTTTTGCAACGGCCGGCCGACCGGCCCGTAGGATAGCATTCCCTTAAGAATGCCGCCCTCTTGCAAATAATTGAGGTACCGTTTTACCGTGACCCGGGATATGCCTAAGGTGCTGGCAATCTCTTTTACCGTAAAATAACCGCTCTTATGGCGGAGCAACTCGATAATGAGGTCAAGAGTATTTTGTTGCAGTCCTTTAGGCAGGATGCTCCTGTCCGACAGTCCAACTGCGCTCTCTTTCAACGTATCGATGTCCTTTTGGGATATCATCCGTTCACTGGTCCGCAGCTTGCAAAAGTAGCGACGGTACGTTTCCAAAGCCTTTTTAAAACGGGTAAAGGTAAAGGGCTTAATAACATAATCGACAGCCCCGTACTGGATACCTTGCTGTACAGAATCAGTATCGTGCGCCGCCGTCACTAGGATGACATCGGTGTTCCATTCCTGCCGGCGAATATGTTTCAAGACCTCCAACCCGTTGGTTCCGGGCATATAAATATCCACGATGGCCAGATGGGGCTGCAACTTGGCAATAATATTCAACCCTTCATCGCCATCCCGAGCCCACCCGGCCAAGTTAAAGCCTTTGACTTTGCTCAAATATTGCCGATGCAGTTCTAGTACCATTGGATCGTCTTCTAAAATTACAACGTTTATTACTGTTTCCATCTTTCTCGCTCTCCCCCCGAGTTTCAATCTCCCGAAACAGCGGAATCGTCACGACAAAACGGCTCCCCTCATTAACTCTGGAGTGTACGACGATTTTACCACCGCTCGCCTCAACCTCCTCCCGCACCAGCGCCAAACCAATGCCACGGCTACCTTGCTTGGTGGAAAATCCCCTCTCAAAAATGCGTCGCCGTTTCTCTTGGGGAATGCCGCAGCCCTGGTCGGCAACACTGATCGTTAAATACTTGCTGCCCTGTGATATCCGCACCTCTACGCACCGGCGTTCGGCGGTCTGACCAACGACTGCTTCAATCGCGTTAGTGATGAGATTACCAAGTACTGTGACCATCGACGCGCTGGTGAAATGATCAGGCAGCCTTACCAGCCTGCTACGGGGGGCTATTCGCAGTACGACACCTTTTTCCTGAGCCTGACTAACCTTACCAAGCAGCAAGCCGGCGGTGGCTTTGTCACGGATTCGCTCCACAATAAAGCTGATAAGCTCCTGCTTGCTCCTGTAAAACTGCGTTATCAGTTCCACTACTTTATCGTACTGCCCCATTTGGATCAAACCCGAAATAGCATGCAGCTTATTAATAAATTCATGCGACTGGGCCCGCATGGACTCCAGGAGACTCTTGACTCCTATCAGTTCTTCCGCCAATTGTTTGACATCTTCTTTATCCCTGAACGTGGCAATGGCACCAATTACTTTTCCATTGGCAATAATCGGCATCCGGTTAGTAATAACGGCCTTGCCCCCAAGCAGATGTTCCTGATCGTACTCAGCCTGTCGCGTTTCAAGGACATGAAGCAGCCGGGTGTTAGGAACAACCTTGCTGATATGCTGCCCTACCGGATTTTCTGCCGTATTGAGCCGGCGCAATGCCTCGCGGTTGACCAACGTAATATAGCCGCGAGTGTCAATAGCAATAACTCCTTCCCGTATCGAATGCAGCAGGGCCCGATTTTGTTCCAGCAAGACGGTTGCCTCATAAATACGCTCCTGCAGCTTCTGGTCGGTATCGGCATAAAGCTGGGCATTATGTACAGCGATTGCGGCGTGGTTAGCGAAAGTAAAAAGAACCTGTTGATCAGTGTCAGTAAACTTCCGGTCATCGCTGAGACCCATGGCCAAAAGCCCAATGACCCGCTTCTTACTGCGCAATTTGAGCAAGATAAGCTTGTATAAGCCCTCCATCTCAATGACGTCCTTCAAACACTCCACTATGTTCTCGCGCGCAGAGGCAATTATAATGTCCGGGACAGAATAGGCACATTGGTCGATGAGCTTCGGCGAACTTGCATAATGCCAACCGTGGGTAATCTGCGTGACAAAATCGCCGTTACTGTTTAACAGAGAAATACTACCACAGCTTGCTTTAAACAGCCGCAATGCATTAGTCATAATGAAGTTGAGCACCTGGTTCAGCTTCAGGGATGAAACGAGACGTACGGAAATTTCGTTGATAACACGTAGTTGCTCAAATTGTTTAAAAACGGTTTCCTCATATAACACAAAAAAGTACTCAGAAACATATACCCTTGCCTTGTCCAGCAAGGCATCGATTTCCCGCCGCATGCGGTTCAACGTGACCAGGTCTTCCTGAAGGTAGAGCGACATCGCGTCTTTCAGCGAGTTCTCATATAAATCGAATACGGTCATAATGTCCGACAACCTGACACCTTGCTCCAGGCGGAGCTTGCACAACCAGCTCAGGAAGGACTTAAGGTGTGAAAATGAATTGTCTCGCACCGCGTCTATCACCGCTTTGGTGAGGCCCTCGAAATCCTTTTTCAGTTCAGCCGGTTCCATTGCCAGATAAGAGGCCGGCTCTCCCGCTCGCGCCAGTTCCGCGACCGCTCCGCAGTTAATCTCGTTACGGATAACGCTTAAGATATTAGCAAGGTCAATGATAATACCTCCCCCCGATAACTATTTAAAATACTTTATAAAACCTTGACGGATATTGTTTACTAACTTTATTATATAACTAAACTTGAATTTATTTCCATATATTGCATTAATTGTTAATCATAAAATTATTATCCGGAAGTAAAATAACATGGCGCCAACCAAGATATAATAGCTCTAGTGCGTACATCCCGGAATAGAAATAAAACCTCCCAGGGAGGGGATCAATAATGCCGTGCCACGATGATCCTCAGGTTTCCGAGCATACTACTCCCGAAAAACAGCTAAGGCTTCTATCTTCTCAAGGTTATACCGACCCATGGATAAAACGCATCAAGCACTGCTATCATTCCGTAAAAACATTTATAAAGTCGCTGCTAGAAGACTTTTTAAAGTACGCTAAAGACGTGGATTTAAGTTAATAGACTTTGTTTATCATTCACAGAGATATATTGGCCGCTAAATACCATGCAAAAAGGTCAATCTGCTTTAGCGCAGACTGGCCTTTTTTACTGTGGCAAAAAATGCTTCTTACGTGCACTCACATCTTGAACTGTCTTTAGCGACAAATATTAAGTAAGTAATTTTTTAGCAAATAGTAAACGAGCATCGTTATCGCCAGTAACAGGATACTTGCAAAATATTTTCGCGTGCTGCGGACATTGATTAGCACGCATAATTTTACCCCCATATTTACGCCGACTACAGATCCTAATATCATCAAAAAGACCAGTAGAAAATCAATGAAACCATCTTGCAGGTTCCGAAACACGCAGTAAGCACTTGCGACAAGTACTTGAAATGTGCCGGTACCAACAGCTACGCGTGTTGGCACTCCTATTAAATAGACCATTAAAGGAAAGTTAATGAACCCGCCGCCGATGCCTAGTAAACCGGTAAGACAACCTACGAAAAAGCTAAGCGTGATCGGTATCCAAACGCTCAGATGTGCGATATCCGACCGCTCGAAGCTGATTAATGGCGGGAGCTTACAGCTTTTTAGCATTTCCCCTAAAACGGTTTTTGGTTCTTCTATTCCATCTTGCGTGCTTTCATAAAACATAAACGCCGCGACCAATGTCATCAGAACCAAAAAACAGACGGATACAATGATATCAACTGTACCCCAGGCGTTTATGACCCGTAACAGGCGAACACCACTTTCAGCTCCAAATAAACTTCCAATTGCCATTAAAATACCCAATTTCGGATCTACGTTTTTCTGTGCCCAGTGCTTATAAGCGGAAAGCGTCGCCGTCAGCATAATGTGCAGCATACTGCTGCCAATGGCAACCGGATAGGGAATATTAAAGATTATGCGGAGCGACGGAGTCAGTAAAAATCCTCCCCCAATGCCAAATAACCCTGTTACGACCCCTATCACCAATCCCAATAAAACTAATCCGGGCCACCAAATGTCCCCATAAGCCGTTGAGAAATACAACATAAACATTCTGCCTACCACCCCAATAGTCTGTGCGGCAGCGCTCTTAGGCTATAATTCGCTGCCCCTGTAAAAATCCATTTATTTGGTAACTATTGTAAATATATTAAATAATTAATTTTTTTGAAAATACAGGCTAATTTCCGATTTAGTTTGATCGGCTGTGTCCGAATGTTAAGCGTGCTCCTGCCGGCGATGAAAGTCAAAATATGTGATAATCTATCTTAAAAAAGGGAGATATCAAAGCAAAAAATAAGGCTTCGGAGATACTTCCGAAACCTTGATTTCGCATCCGTAATTTTATTAACGATTATTTACGGCCGCACTCCCGGTCGATTATCGCTTCGTACGCCGCCTGTATTTTACGGGTAATGGGTCCAACTTGACCACTGCCCACCGGTGCGCCGTCCAGGCTGATAATGGGGATAACTTCTGAGTTAGTGCCGCAGATAAAGGCCTCGTCAGCACTCTTGGCGAAAGCAGGCGTAAAAGGCTTCTCCACGACAGTCAAGCCAAGGGAAGGGAGAATTTCCTCCATAATAATCGTTCTGGTAACGCCTTTCAGAATAAGGTTGGAAACGGGGTGAGCCGGATGGGTCCAGAGCACTTCGTCCTTAATGACAAAAAAGTTGCTGCTTGTCCCTTCAGTAACATATTCGCCCCGTACTTGAATCCCTTCAAAGCAGCCCGCCTCTTTAGCCCGTTGTTTCCCTAGGATGTTGCCTAACAGGTTAATGGACTTGATATCGCAGCGCAGCCAGCGCTCGTCCGGGACAAACAGGCCCTTGGCCCCTCCTTCCTTAAGGGCGGTATTCGACGCGGTGGGACGAATGGACATTGTCAGGCGCGGCACGACATTTTCCGGGAAACCGTGCGCCCGCGGCGCTACACCGCGGGTAATTTGCATATAAATAGCGCCTTCGGTAATGCCGCTTTCTTTAATAAGGAGTTCATGAAAGCCTTTTAATTCATCAAAAGTATACGTAGCCGGTATCCGCAGTTCGCGCAGCGACCGGTACGCCCTGTCCATGTGCTGCTTTAGGGCAAAGCAACGACCGTTATAAACCCTGGTTACTTCGTAAATGCCATCGCCAAACTGGTGACCACGGTCTTCCATAGGCACAACATTTTCATTTAAGTCAATCAGCCGGCCATCGACCAAACCAATGGGACGCATTGTGATAACCCTCCTTACGTTGTTTGCTAATTAATTCCACTGTTTCTTTCCAATATCCTGCCTGGCGCCCCACCTTTGCAGGAAAAAGCTATGCCAAAGCGAACTATTACCAGGTCATATGGTGAAAATCCCGCCGATTTATTCGCCGAGAACCTGCAGGACCGCCTCAGCATGACCGGTTACCTTGACTTTGCGGAAAATGTGCTGGATAATCCCCTGCTCGTCAATAATAAAGGTTGAGCGCTCAATGCCAAACACCTTTTTTCCATACATAGTTTTTTCCTTTAGTACGCCATAGCGTTGGCACACGGCGCCATCGGCGTCACTCAGCAGTAAAAAAGGCAATTCAAACTTAGCGCTGAATTTTGCATGGGTCGTGACACTATCCCGGCTTATACCAACTATTTCGGTGCCACGGGCAACAAATTCCGAATAATGGTCGCGAAACTCGCGTGCTTGGTTCGTTCACCCAGGGGTATTGTCTTTGGGATAAAAATACAGTACCAATTTTCTGCCTGCATAATCACGCAGACCAACCTGGTTACCTCCGGCTGATGGCAGCGTAAAGTCCGGCGCTACCATTCCGGGCTGCAAATCTTCCATCATCACTCTTCCTTTCACAGTATTATAAATAAATATTAATTATTAAATAATGAAGGAGTCTTTCATGCACCAGGATAATTCTACTTTCATGTACACAGCGTTAATCACCGTCTCCTTTCTGTGGGGAACATCCTTTGCTGCCGCGAAAATCGGCATGTACGAGCTCGAACCACTGAATTTGGTTATTTTCCGCTTTCTTATCGCTTCCGCTGTCTTTGGCGTGGTGCTGCTGCAAACCGGCACATACCGGCTGCTGCGGCGTCAGGATATCCCGCGCTTTATCTTCCTTGGTTTTTTGGCAATTGCGTCTTATTTTTACATTCAGTACACTGGCCTGCGTTATACTACAACCATTAATGCCGCCCTCATCGTCGCTACTAGCCCCATTTGGACGGTACTCTTTAGCACAATTCTCGGATACGATAGCATCACACCGCTAGGAATAGCCGGTATCGCTATTGCGTTTACCGGCGTCAGCGCCATTATTACCAATGGCCAATGGATAAATCTGTTTAATTCCTCGACTATTACTGGCGATATACTATTGCTTGTCAATGCGGTCGTCTGGGCCGGCTTTACTGTGTACGGCAAGACAATTTTACCAAAATATCGGCCCTTTGTCGCCATGGCCTACATCCACATCTTCGGCACCCTGATGCTGCTACCGTTTGCTTTTGCGCCAAAACCGCTTGCAACCTCGCCCCTCTACCGGCATATTGGCGACCTTTCGTGGCCAACGATACTGGCCGCCTTGTATCTGGCCTTGCTTTGTTCGGTCTATGCCTACCATGTCTGGTACACGGGCGTGGAAAAGCTAGGGGCGGTGCGCACCGCCGTATTTACTTACCTCAACCCGTTATTCGCCATCATCGCCGGAACCTGGCTTCTGGGCGAAAAACCCACGGTGTTTACCTTTGCCGGCGGTATCATGGTCGTTACCGGCGTATACCTGACCAACCGCAAACCAAGTACTACGGACGCACGGTCAAATAAAACTCCCGAAAATCAGGTGTAATATGTCCAAACAACGCGTAACAGCCATCGAATATATTCGCGGCATCAGCATGCTAGGCGTCGTCGGCATCCATACCGGCGCCTATTCACTAACCAATCCCGAGGTTAACGTTCATCTTTTTGCTCTGCTGGAAATCTTTACAAGGTTTAGTGTCCCCATTTTTTTCTTTGTTTCCGCTTTCGGTCTTTTTGCCCACCATGACCTGGAAGAACGGTTCGATTATGCCCGCTTTATGCGGCGCCGTCTCCGCACCGTACTGGTGCCATATATCGTCTGGTCGCTATTGTATATGCTGCATTATACCTTGGTGAGCGGCGATACCCAGCCTTGGACGCCGCCCCTTATTTATGAATATCTTTTGTTTGGCTTGGCTTCTTATCAATTGTACTTTCTGGTGCTGCTGCTATGGTTTTACACCTTGATGCCGGTCTGGCGCATAATTGTTCGCTTCATGCTAAAGCGCCCCGTTCCATCCCTTCTCCTGACGCTTATATTGCAAATTGGGTTTAATTATTATTCCAGCTACTATTTGGAAGCCAATTTCGACAATCCCTACCTTAGAATGGCCGTACAACATCGTTTGAGCTACTGGATTGTCCACTACATATTTATATTCCTGTTCGGCGCCGTCTGTGCCGCCAAATATGGACAGGTTCTGGTATGGCTGAAGCAGCGGGCGCGGGAAATAAACCTGTTTTTCCTGGTATCGCTCGGTGGAATGCTTGCCTATTACTATTATTTACTCTACTCTGTCGGCTACACCCCGGAAGAAGCGGTAAATACCGATCATCAATTAAGCCCGATCGGCATGCTTTATACCCTGGCCGCTACCCTTTTCTGGTTTTCCCTGTTTTCGCGTAATACGCTGCCGCCTGTACTAGCAGCTACCTTAAGTTTTTTGGGGGCCTATTCCTATCATGTCTATTTGATTCACCCGCTTGTCATGTATTATTTGATAGATATAGTAACCGGTCATGGTCTTATCATGACGCCGCTCGTTATCGTCACGTTTTATCTGGTAGCGGTGGCGCTTAGTCTTATGATAGGAATGGTAATTCAATCAACCGGACGGTACGTGCCGCTGCTGCCGCTGCTTTTAGTAGGAAGTAAACCAGAACGCAAAAACATAATCCGGACTAGGTAAAAGCTTAGTCCGGATTACTTTTTATCCACTCTGACGACGAGAAAAGTTCCCAGGGCGGGTATCCATTTCTGGCCCCACCGTTCCAACTTATCAGGACGGCGGATAAGTGCTGAGGGCGCAAACGGCGGAATAAAAATGCCGCCGCGCCAATCACTGATAGTGATAGGATCCAGCAGTCGGGCGATGTCGCGAATACTGTAAAAACGGGTATGACTAAAAATCGTCCGCTTAAACCACGTCTTGATTCGCCGCTCTATTGACCAGAGACTCAAATTCCCTAGCGTCGCCACAATCATGCGACCGCCAGGACGAAGAATGCGGTACATTTCGTGCAGGCAAAGACGCGGTTCTTCAAAAAATTCCATCGCCGTGATACTGACGACCATATCAAAGGCGTTATCAGGGAAAGGCAATGCCGCCGCATCGGCCGTAACAAAACTAACCCGGTTACCCCATGCTTTATTTTTCTCCGCAGCAATCGCTAACATTTCCGGGGAAATATCAATCCCCACCACCCGCGCGCCGGCTGCACAAAATTCGTTGGTATAGATACCTGTTCCGCAGCCGACATCTGCGACATGCATATTCTTTTGCACCTCAGCGAGGTCCAAAATCATTTCCCGCTCATAGCGATATACATACTGGCCGTGCGGCGTCTGAAACCAGGCGTCGTACTTGGCTGCAAGTTCCTGAAAATAGTTCATGGCTTCCTCCGGACTTAAGAGTTGCTCTGTAAAAAGTACAGGCGGGAACGCTCCTCGGACGAAAGGAGCAGCGGCCCGTCGAGTAATTTTTCAAGCGACAGACGTTTAGCCACGCGCCGCTTTGTCTGCATCCAAGTAATAATAAGGAGCTGGCAGAATTTCCTGATATTCTTCGGCGGCGGCGCACTAAAGCGTTTTTCCCACAACAAGGTAAGCCGTCCCGCAAGTTCCCCGGCAGTCAGCACCATGTCCTGGCGTACGGCTAATTCAAGCAGCAATAAGCACTCCCGCACCACCAAATACAAAACCCGGCCTTCATCTTCATTGGCGCCGGCCGTGCTCCGCCGCAGTTCAGCGATCAGCAGCCGGCCGCCAAGGGTAATGAGCACCGCCATGATGGGAAATGCAGTGTTAAACCCCCGGGAAGTAATGACGGCAGCAGCAATCTTGCCTGTTTCCCGCACGGCGGTCTGCCAGGCCGGCAGCGTGTTGAGCCGGTCAGCCAATTCAAAAGCAAACTCAAATAACGGGGCAAGGAGCGGATTCTCCACATTCACACTTGCCATCCTGGCCATTTCCAAGACCTCTTTGTGGAATGCAGCCAAGAACTCTCGCTCCACTCGTCCCGTATCCACAAGCCGCAGCACCGTAGTCTTCACAAAGGCCAACAATTCCTCGTCGCCGGCGGTAACTAGCCGCTGCAGCCAAATAGCAAATACGCCTACTAGTTCGCTGTTATCCCCTCGGCAATTGACTACCTCTTCGTCCAGACGAATGCATAATTCAAGGAACAGACTTTTATCGCCACGCCGTAAAGCTTGAACACCAATAGTCTGAATTCCGTTTATGGCGCGGCTAGTACCTGCTGTAATATCCGTACGCTGTGCGCGGACCAAGACAGCAAATAGCAGGTCAGCCGCTTTGGCCGCTACGAAATTCTGCCGTTCTTTCAGGGCAAGGAGTCCTGCCATGGTAACGCTTTCTGCCAGCTCCGGAAGCATATCTGTTGCCTGGTGACGGAGCAGCGGCCGAAAAGCATCCAATAGCACGCCAGCGATATCCGCTTGCTTAGCCCGCAGTGCGCCGATCACTACCCCCGCCAGGCGCACCGGTTCCTCCGGTCGCATAATGCCCTCACCAAAAGCGGTTTTTAATAAATCCGCGGTCTGGAACAGAATAGCCTGGTCTCCGCCGGACAGCGCCTGCTTCAGCAGCCGGTAGAGATCATCCAGCCATTCCTGTCGCGGCTGACGACCTCCCTTTTGCCCCGTCAATGCTGTTAGCCTGCTTTTAAGCGAACGAAGACGGCGCGGCAAGCTGCGGCGGTTATAGATATACATGAGCAAGAAGGCGCAGGCGACTGCCGCCAGCAGCAAATATAGCATATTAGCCCTCCTAATGATTATCGGGCGTGAATTTCTCCCTGGTAAACAAGGCCGCGGGCGGCATCGACCGTCACAATGGCGCCATCATTCATTTTGCCGGTTGCGCCATCAACACCGACGATGACAGGCACGCCATAGCTAATCCCAACAATTGCGGCGTGAGACGTCATTCCGCCTTCTTCGGCCACAATCGCGGCCGCCTTGGCAGCATAGGGCGCCGTTTCTTCGTCAATGCTGGTAACGACAAGAATATCGCCAGGCTGGAATTTATTTTTAACATCGCTAATCGATAAGGCAACACATACCTTGCCGGTAACCACTTGCTGGCCGATACCCTGACCACGCAGCAAAATGTTACCGACAATATGCACACGGATCATATTGGTGGTACCGGGTGTCCCTACCGGAACGCCAGCGGTGATAACCACCAAATCACCCTCCTTTACCACGCCGGTGGTCAGGGCGCCGGCTACGGCGTTTTGAACCATTTCGTCCGTATCATGGGACTTGGGTCCCTGTACCGGGTAGACACCCCACAGGAGCAGCATGCGGCGCATAGTCCGTGCATGGGGGGTAACAGCGATAATGGTCGCCTGGGGACGATATTTTGATACCATGCGGGTAGTGTACCCCGATTCGGTAGCCGTAATAATGGCGGAAGCGCCAAGCTCATGGGCGACCTGGACAGTGGCGTGGCTGATGGCATCGGTTGTGGTGCGCTGCGGCAATAGTCCTTTGGCCATTAAAATGTCGGTATAGCTTAGTGCCGCCTCAGTTCGTACGGCAATTTTAGCCATTGTCGTCACCGCTTCAACCGGATACTGGCCGGAAGCCGTTTCGCCGCTCAACATGATCGCGTCACTACCGTCGAGAATAGCGTTGGCGATGTCGCTGGCTTCGGCCCGGGTAGGTCGGGGATTGGCGATCATGGACTCGAGCATTTGGGTAGCGGTAATGACGGGTTTGCCCGCTTTATTGCATTTCTTGATTATCGTCTTCTGTACCAGTGGCACTTCCTCGGCGGGGATTTCGACGCCCAGGTCGCCGCGCGCCACCATAATTCCATCGGCGACTTTGAGAATTTCATCGATGTTTTTAACGCCTTCAGCGTTTTCAATCTTAGCAATGATATCGATCTGACCGCCCGCTTCCTCCACAACCTTGCGAATGGCTAAAACATCAGCTGCCCGCTGAACAAAAGAGGCAGCAACGAAGTCCATATTCATCTCAAGGCCAAAGAGAATGTCGCGAACATCCTGCTCAGACAGCGGCGGCAAATGAACGTTAACTCCCGGCGCTGCCACCCTTTTCATGCTGCCGATTTCGCCGCTGTTTTGGACGGTGGTAATAATTTCAGTTCCTTCCACCGCCTCCACAGTTAGACTTATGAGACCGTCGGCAATGAGGATAGTATCGCCTGGCCGCACCTCTTCCGGCAGCAGTTTGTGGTTTACCGACGCTCTTTCCTTCGTACCGGGCACGTCCTGGCTGGTCAGTACAAATCGCTGTCCTGCCGTAAGTCTGACTTTGCCTTCAGGAAAAATTCCGAGCCGCATTTCGGGTCCTTTCGTGTCAAGCATCAGCGCTACCGGCCGGTTGACCTTGGCGGCAGCGGCCCGGACCATTTCAATGCGTTTGGCATGTTCGGCATGCGTTCCATGGGAAAAATTGAAACGGGCGACATTCATGCCAGCAACGAGCATTTGTTCCAACACACCGGGGCGGTCGGTGCTCGGCCCCACGGTGCAAACAATCTTTGTTTTTTTTAACACTTCAAAACACCTTCCTTAAACTTTACGTCAATTACTTTAGGGCCTGTTCGCAGAGTATTGCGTGCGCTTCATCGGCTTCCGATTCCAACACCAAAACTTCATAAAGGCCGTCGCCCAGCATCGACACTCCCGCTGGACGGGTATTGGCCAATATACCCTCGCTGGAAAGCAAGTTCTTCAGCATTTCGGCCTGGGCACGGTTTGCAGCGATATACACCACGGTCCACATACAGTCCTCCCGCAAAAATTCTTACTTTTTCGCAAAAGTAATGTTGTACTTATGTAATTTCTGATAAAACCCTGAACGGTGAATACCGAGCAGTTTCGCCGCCTTGCTCTTGTTGCCGCCGGTAGCTTCCAAGGCTTTATAGATTGCTTGTTTCTCCGTATCGCAAAGTATTCCTGCTAAATCTTTCAAGCCCTCTTCCAAATCCTTAGTTTTATGGGTTTTTTTAAGCGCCGGCGGCAGATGTTCTGGCAAGATTTGCCGCTCATCTTCTTCCATCAGGTTAATAGCCCTCTCTAACACATTTTCCAATTCCCGCACGTTGCCCGGCCACTCGTAGGCAAGCAATAGTTCCATTGCTTCCGGTGAAACACCGTCCACCCAGTGCTGAACCTGGACGTTGATTTTTTTGAGTAAAGCATTGCACAACAGGGGTATGTCCTCTTTACGCTCGCGTAGCGGCGGTATGTGCAGTGAAATAATATTAAGCCGGTAATATAGGTCCTGCCGGAATTGGCCTCGTTCAATCATTTTTTCCAAATCACGATTGGTAGCTGCGATGATACGCACATCTACCTTGTTTGTTTTCGTACCGCCCACCCGCTCAATTTCTCTTTCCTGCAGCACCCTTAGGAGCTTGGCCTGCATTGCCAGAGTCATATCGCCAACCTCATCCAGAAAAAAAAGTCCCGCCATTGGCCAATTCAATCTTGCCAGGCTTACCGCCTTTGCGCGCACCGGTAAAAGCCCCTTCATCGTAGCCAAAAAGCTCTGATTCGAGTAAGCTTTCCGGCAAAGCGGCGCAATTGACTTTTATGAATGGGCCGTGCCGGCGGGCGCTGGCATTGTGGATAGCATGAGCGAACAGTTCCTTGCCAGTACCGCTCTCGCCGAGGATGAGAACAGTCGAATTGCCCTTGGCCGCCTTAACGGCAATGGTTTTCAGCCATTCCATCTTTTCGCTCCGGCCAATGATGCTCTCAATGGTATATTTTCCGCCGTGCACCTTGCGCAGTTCTTCTTTGTAATATTCAAGCTCTGATTGGAGTGAATTCAGCTTGCTGGCCAACATTTTAAAATCCTTAACGTCTTTGAAGAGTATTTTGCCGACGGCGCCCACCACTTCTCCGTCCTGAATAATCGGTTTGCGTGTGACGACGACAACATTCTTGCCGATACGCTGCACCTCGCCAATCTCAGGCTTGCCGGTCTTGGCAACGATATGCATGCGGGTATTTTCAATAACCTCAGTAACATGTTTGCCAATGACCTCTTTGGCATCGACGCCGAGAAACTCGCAATAAGCTTGATTCATCATTGTAATATAGCCATTTTTGTCTACGGCAACAAAGCCCTCGAACATACTTTCTATAGCCGATTCCAGGGTACTTTTTAGATTTTTTACATACTCCAATTCATTAGCAATCGCCTGAAGCTGGGTAATATCCTGAAAGATCGCCACGGCGCCTTTGATCTTGTTGTCTTTTACAATCGGGGTCCGGTTGGTAATGATTTCACAACTGCCAATATGCTGTTTTTGGTTGAGCTCGGCGACCCCTGTTTTCAGCACTCGCTGCAAACCTGAGTTGGGAATTACATCATCGGCAAAACGACCAATAACATCATCGCTGCTCAAGCCGGTAATGTATTCAGCGGCAGGATTGAAGAGGGTAACGATCCCATCGGCATTAGTTACCATAACGCCGTTGCAAACCGAATTTAAAACAGCCTGCATCTCATCGGCAAGAAATTGCGACCTTTCCGACAAATATTTTACTAAGTCAGTACGGGTTATAAACCCAATAGGCCGGTTTTCTCCATCCACTACGGGAAAACGTCCGTAGCGAAAAATCCGGTTGTTCTGCTGCAACTCCTGTATAGTAGTATTCTCTTGCAGGGTAAAGACGTCAGACGTCATCACATCGCCCACACGCAGGTTATGAAAATTGTCGGCAGCCAGAGCCTTTATCAAATGCGACTTGGTTATAAGGCCGATAAGTTTGCCGTCATCGTCAACCACCGGCGCGCCGTCGATGCCAACGCTATCAAAAATTCTCGCCGTCTGCTGCAATGTCATTGCCGGCGTCAGCGTCACCACTCGCGTACTCATCAAGTCCCGAACGCGCATTATACCCCTCCCGGAGTGCTCTTGAGCTATATAGATAATAATTAGGCAAAAGAGCCGGGAATACCTTTTTGTTGTATAAATTTTTAGACAAAATTAAAACCCTGCCCCGCCGGGCAGGTTGCTTGTCTTTACTTAATTAACGGTAGAATAGCTTTGAATTCCGGGCTATTTGCGTCTTCCAGCCACTCGTACAAAGCGATTTCTACCCCGGTAATTACCGCACCGGCTTGACGCATTTTAGCCAAACCAAGTTGTTTATTATCAATACTACGCGAACCGACAGCATCAGCTATAACCTGCACCTGATAACCGGCGGCAAGAGCGTCTAATGCCGTTTGCGTGACACAAATATGAGCTTCAATACCCACCAGTACAACCGTCTTCACACCCAGTCGCGACAGTTGCTCCCTAAAATCAGCGCAGCCAAAACAGCTAAACGCCGTTTTCTCATACGGCTTAAACTCCGTAAACAGGCTGCTGATGCCGGTATTGGTCGGACCAAGCCCGCGCGGGTACTGCTCGGTTACCACAACCGGCACACCGAGCGTTTGAGCGAATTTAACCATCTTAATGCAACCGTCAAGAACAGTTTCCCAATTGGCAATAGCCCTTAGCAGCTTATCCTGCATATCCACCACAATTAACGCACTATCCTGTCTATTCAGTTTAAACGGATGAACCATAAATACTACCTCCTTATATACTTTTTGAAAATTCTATCATATAATTATATCAGTGAAAAGATGGTTTTTCTTTTGCCAAAACTTATCTGTCAATCTTATATGTCCAGATTATTATACACTCTGTACATTTAGATAAACACATTTGGTCTTTGTTTAATCTTAATTTTTATGAATTTTGGCAATATATTCAATAATGCTGTCAATTTGGTAATGGCATCAAATTTGCATAAAGATATTTTTTAAAACAGTACAAAGGAGGGATAGTCACCCCAAAACCACCATGGTGCCTGTACCAGCATTAAACCATTAAAAAGGAGGTCAGTGAATGGAAGTATTAGGTATCATTTTGAGTTTAGCACTACTGATGTTTTTTGCCTATCGGGGGTTTTCCGTTATCTTATTTGCGCCGGTTTTCGCACTATTGGCTGCCTCGATGCAAGGTTTGTCCGTCATGCCCTCATACACGGAATTGTTCATGGGTAAAGCTGTAACCTATATTAAATCATTCTTCCCGGTATTCCTGCTGGGCGCCGTTTTTGGCAAAGTGATGGAAGACACCGGTCTGGCCAAATCTATTGCTCACGCTATCGTCCAGGGACTAGGAAAAGAGCGGGCTATCCTGTCGGTAGTATTGGCCGGTCTGGTCTTAACCTATGGCGGCGTCAGCCTGTTCGTCGTGGTCTTTGCCGTCTATCCCTTTGCCTGTGCTTTGTTTAGAGAAGCCGATATTCCCAAGCGGTTAATCCCGGGCTGTATCGCTCTTGGCGCTTTCACCATTACGATGACCTGTATTCCCGGTACACCGCAAATTCAAAACGTAATCCCGGCTAACTTTTACGGAACTACCATCTATGCCGCGCCCATTACCGGCCTGTTTGCCTCGGTTGGCATCCTCGGCCTCGGCCTAGCCTGGCTGGAATACCGGCGCAAACAAGCGGCGGCAGCCGGCGAAGGCTATGGCAACCATACGCTGAACGAACCGGAAGTAAAAGATTATTCCGATCTCCCGCCCTGGCAGCTCGCCTGCCTTCCCTTGTTAGCCGTCCTCGTAATTAACTACATCATGACAAACATGGTCGCCTGGGATCCTGATATCTTAAAATCGTTCCAGGCCATGAAACTGCCGCTTGTTGCCCCCGCCGTCAAGAACGTGCTTGGCATTTGGGCCTTGATTATCGCGTTGGTGTGCGGCATTGTCTTAGCCGTGGCCATTGGCTACAAACGCCTTCCCGCCGGCGGCGGTCTCGCCAAGTCTCTCAACGCCGGCGCGATTGGCTCTTTATTGGCCATAATGAACACCGCGTCCGAGGTCGGCTACGGCAACGTCATCGCTTCCCTGCCCGGCTTTAAAGCAATAGCTAATTTTCTCTTAAGCATCAAAATTGGCGGAACTCCGCTCGTGTCCGAAGCCGTCACCGTTAACGTCCTAGCCGGTATTACCGGCTCGGCTTCCGGCGGTATGTCGATCGCCCTGGACCTTATGGCCAAAGACTGGCTGGCCTGGGCAAACTCGGTTGGGCTTTCCCCCGAACTCCTCCACCGGATTGCCTCTATCGCCTCGGGCGGCCTTGACACCCTGCCACATAACGGCGCGGTTATCACCCTTCTCGCGGTTTGCGGTCTAACCCATAAAGAATCTTATCTTGACATCTTTATGGTGGCCACCCTTATCACTGTTACTATGGGCTTTGTCGCTATTCTGTTCCACGCTGTTACCGGTCTTGTCTAATACCCAAAAAACTACTAAAAACCTGTACCGCGCGTTAGCACGGTACAGGTTTTTTTGTCTTAAGCTATTTGCCGGTAAAGTTGGCTTTACGCTTTTCGACAAAGGCTGTCATGCCTTCCTTCTGGTCGGCGGTAGCAAAGCAAAGACCGAAGACTTCCGCTTCGTAAGCTACGGCGGATTGAAGATCCATGTCCATGCCTTCGTTGACGGCCGCCTTGCACAGCTGGACTGCCACCGGCGCCCGGGACATAATTTTCTGGGCCATAGCCTTAGCCGTCGCCATCAGTTCTTCGGGTGGAACCACCTTATTGACCAAACCAATCCGATAAGCTTCGGCCGCATCAATCATATCGCCGGTGAACAGAAGCTCTTTAGCCCGCCCTTTGCCGATCAAACGGGGCAGACGCTGTGTACCGGCAAAACCAGGGGTAATCCCAAGGGTGACTTCCGGTTGCCCGAATTTTGCTTTGTCTGATGCAATCCGGATATCGCAGGCCATGGCTAATTCACAGCCGCCGCCCAGGGCGAAACCGTTAACAGCCGCAATAACCGGTTGCGGCAAGTTTTCCAGCTTGTCAAAGACCGCTTGCCCCAATTTACCCCAGTTGCGTCCTTCAACGGCTGACATTGATTGCATTTCCGTGATGTCAGCGCCGGCGACAAACGCCTTTTCACCGCTACCAGTTATGATAACAACTTTTACGGAAGAATCTTGGGCAATGACATCAAGAAGTTCGTTCAGTTCGCGCATGGTCGCCCCATTAAGAGCGTTAAGCGCTTTGGGCCGGTTTATCGTGATAATACCGATCCCGCCGTCAACCTCATACAGAAGGTTTTGATACTCTTTCATGCTGTTCACCGCCTGTATTTATTGATATGTATTTATTTATAATCATAGAAGCCCTTGCCGGTCTTGCGGCCCAGATAACCGGCCTGCACCATCTTGCGCAGCAGCGGGCAGGGACGGTATTTCGGGTCGCCATAACCCTGATACAGTACTTCCATAATATATAGCACCGTGTCGTTGCCGATAAGGTCGGACAGGGCGAGCGGGCCCATGGGATGATTGAAGCCAAGCTTCGCTACATTGTCGATATCTTCAGCGCTGGCGACGCCTTCCATGAGCGTGTAAACGGCCTCGTTAATCATCGGCATCATAATGCGGTTGCCGACAAAGCCGGGGAAATCGGAGACCTTCACTGGCGTCTTGCCGAGCCGTTCGGCCAGTGCTTTCACGGCGGCAAAGGTTTCTTCGCTGGTAGCGAGGCCGTTGATTACCTCGACCAATTTCATAACCGGCGCCGGATTAAAGAAATGCATGCCGATGACTTTGTCCGGACGTTTGGTCGTGGCGGCAATCGCCGTTATCGGCAGCGATGACGTATTGGTCGCAAGGATGGTGTGCGGGGGACATAGCCGGTCCAGCGTTTGGAAAATATCCCGTTTGATGTCCATGTTCTCCACTGCGGCCTCAACCACCAGGTCGACATTACAAGCTTCAGCGGTAAAATCAACGATCCCCTGAATACGGTTCATGACCGCGGCTTTTTCTTCAGCTGTCATCTTCCCCTTTTCTACCGCTTTACTCAGGTTTTTGTCGATGCCGCCAATACCTTTCTGCACAAACTCCGGCTTAATGTCGCGCAGCACCACTTCCAAACCGCCTTGCGCCATTACCTGGGCAATACCGCTGCCCATTTGGCCGGCTCCCACAATAAGAACCTTTTTGAATTCCATTGTTAACTCCTCCCTTAATTTATAATTAATAAAAAATTACTAAATTCACATATGCCTTAAAACGGCGAAACCCGGCGCCATTTTGCCTAGCGGCAAAACGGCGCCCGGTTTTCCTTTACTTCTTCATAACCGTTGCCTTGCCGTCCACTACGACAACGCCGTCCTGGTTGGTGACAGTTGTTTTAAGGATAATGCGGTTTTTGCCTTCAATCTTTTCAAGGACCTCAACAGTAGCGGTAACGGTATCGCCGATTTTCACCGGCGCCTTAAAGGCAAGTTCCTGCGCCAGATAAATGGTATTCATGCCCGGCAGAGCCGTGCCGAGAACGGCGGAAATAAAGCCGGCTGACAGCATGCCATGAGCGATTCGCTCTTTGAACATGGTTGTCTTGGCAAACTCAGAATTTACATGAACGGGATTGAAATCGCCCGTCAGTCCGGCGAAGGTATAAACGTCATACTCGGTAACCGTCTTGGACATACTAGCCTTGTCGCCAATTTTTATGTCCTCAAACTTTACGTCCTGAACCACAAGATCCTCCTCCTTTGCGCTTAGGCTTGCTTAATTTTACGGAACTCCTCAGTTAATATCGGCAGAACTTCCAGGACATCCCCGACGATGCCGTAATCGGCCACTTTGAAGATCGGCGCGTCCGGATCTTTGTTGATGGCGATTATAACATCCGAAGAGGACATGCCGGCTAAATGCTGGATGGCGCCGGAAATACCGCAGGCAAAGTATATTTTGGGACCTACCGTTTTTCCGGTTTGGCCGACCTGATGCAGCGCAGGCTTCCAACCGGCGTCTACGGCCGCACGGGAGGCACCGACCGCGCCACCCAAAACTTCGGCCAGTTCTTCGACCAACTTGAAGTTTTCCGGAGCACACATGCCGCGGCCGCCGGATACGATTATTTCCGCTTCTTCAAGGTTGCAGGAAGCGGTGCATACCTGAATGATATCGATAAGCTTGGTGCGAATGTCTTCCGGTTTCACCTTGCTGGCAACACGGATAATTTCGCCGGTCCGCGAGTAGTCGGGAACGGGCCGCTTGAATACTTTCGGCCGTACCGTACCCATTTGCGGGCGGTGATCCGGACACAAAATGGTCGCCATAATATTGCCGCCGAACGCCGGGC
>NZ_FNBU01000013.1 GCF_900102435.1 Sporolituus thermophilus DSM 23256
ACTTCTCTCCAGCTACGAGTTTCCCGGCGATGACATTCCGGTTATCAGCGGTTCGGCCCTCAAAGCCCTTGAGTGCGGCTGCGGCAAACGCGACTGCACCTGGTGCGGCAAGATTTTGGAACTGATGGATGCCGTTGACGAGTACATTCCTACGCCGCAGCGCGATACCGACAAGCCCTTCCTGATGCCGGTCGAGGACGTGTTCACCATTACCGGCCGCGGTACCGTTGCCACCGGTCGTGTGGAGCGCGGTACGGTCAAAGTTGGCGACACCGTCGAAATCGTCGGTATGAACGAGAAACCCAAGTCCACCGTCGTAACCGGTGTAGAAATGTTCCGCAAGCTGCTTGACCAAGCGGTGGCCGGCGACAACATCGGCTGCCTGCTGCGCGGCGTTGAGCGTAAAGAAATCGAGCGCGGCCAGGTGTTGGCGAAACCCGGCAGCATCAAGCCGCACACCAAGTTCCGGGCCGAGGTCTACGTTCTGTCCAAAGAAGAGGGCGGCCGTCACACTCCGTTCTTCAACGGCTACCGTCCGCAATTCTATTTCCGCACCACGGACGTGACCGGTGTGGTCAAACTGCCGGAAGGCGTCGAAATGTGCATGCCTGGCGACAATATCCAGATGGCGATCGAACTCATCACCCCGATCGCGATTGAGGAAGGTCTGCGCTTCGCGATCCGTGAAGGCGGTCGTACCGTTGGCGCCGGTGTCGTAACTGCCATCGAAGCTTAAGGTTAGTTGGCGGGGACGGCTGCCCGCCGTCCCCACCCTAAAATAACAAGCGACAGCACTGTTCCATTATTAATTCCCCAGGATGAGTACCATCCCCCAAGCGATGACGCGGAAGGTTGCCCGCGCTTGGCGGGGAAATTTCCGCGGAGAACTGTCCGTTCAATGAAACTGGGCGATAAGGAGGATTTAAACTTTTATGGCTAAACAGCAAAAAATCCGTATCCGTTTAAAAGCCTACGACCATAAAGCGCTTGACCAAAG
This sequence comes from Sporolituus thermophilus DSM 23256, assembly GCF_900102435.1. Classification (NCBI taxonomy): domain Bacteria; kingdom Bacillati; phylum Bacillota; class Negativicutes; order Selenomonadales; family Sporomusaceae; genus Thermosinus; species Thermosinus thermophilus. Next base: position 998 of record NZ_FNBU01000013.1, read on the forward strand.
CGCGGCTCGTATCGTCGAAACGGCGAAGAGAACCGGATCGATGGTTTCCGGTCCCATTCCCCTACCTACCGAAAAAAATATCTTTACCATTTTGCGTTCACCTCACGTCAACAAGGATTCCCGTGAGCAGTTTGAAATGCGGACGCACAAGCGTCTCATCGACATCCTCGAGCCGACGTCCAAGACGGTGGACGCGTTAATGCGCCTGGACCTGCCGGCTGGCGTGGATATCGAAATCAAGCTGTAAGAGGAGGTGTGGCAGAATGGCTGCAACGACGAAAGCAATTTTGGGCAAAAAACTCGGAATGACGCAAATTTTTACCGCCGAAGGCCACTTGGTGCCTGTAACGGTGGTGGAAGCTGCTCCCAATGTGGTAGTGCAAAGAAAGACTGTTGAAACTGACGGCTATAATGCGGTGCAACTCGGTTTTGGCGCCGTTAAAGATAAAAAGGTAACCAAGCCGATGAAAGGCCACTTTGCCAAGGCTGGCGTGAAACCTGTCCGGTTTATCCGGGAACTCCGTCTGCCCGGTGAACCTGAGTTTCAAGTGGGCCAAACAATCGGCGTCGACATCTTTAGTGACGGTGAACTGGTTGACGTTACCGGCACCGGCAAAGGCAAAGGCTTCGCCGGTGGCATCAAGCGCCACAATTTCAAGCGCGGACCGATGGCTCACGGCTCCAAATCGCACCGTGAACCTGGTTCCATGGGTCCCCGGATGAGCGGTGGCGGCGGTAAGGTATTCAAAGGCAAAAAACTCCCTGGCCGGATGGGTGGTCATAGAGTTACCGTACAACGCCTGACTGTCGTCAGAGTTGACAAAGACCGTAACTTGCTGCTGATCAAGGGTGCTATTCCCGGTGCAAAAGGCAGCCTGGTAATGGTTAAAAATACCGTAAAACCGGCGAAATAGTAAAACCGTGTATGGGCGCGCGGCGCCCGCAAGGAAAGGAGGATGCGTTCTATGCCAAAAGTAGCAGTATATGACATCACCGGCGCGCAAACCGGTGAGATTGAGCTCAGTGACAGCGTATTTGGCGTCGAAGTGAACAAAGCGGTACTGCATCAGGCAGTTGTGATGCAGCTTGCGAATCAGCGTTTAGGTACTCATGCCACCAAGACCAGAGGTATGGTACGTGGCGGCGGCAAGAAACCCTGGAGACAAAAAGGCACCGGCCGCGCCCGCGCCGGCAGCATCCGCTCGCCGCTGTGGGTCGGCGGCGGCACCGTTTTTGGGCCCCAACCCCGCAGCTATGCCATTTCCATGCCTCGGAAAGCCCGCCGTTTGGCGCTCAAGTCGGCCCTTTCCGCCAAAGTGCGAAGCGGCGAAATGGTTGTGCTCGAAGACTTTACTTTTGCAGAGCCCAAGACCAAGAATGTGGTGAAAATGCTCGACAACCTGAAGGTTGCCGATGACAAAGCCCTGATTATCCTTTCGGAAGCCGATGAGAACGTAATTAAGTCGGCGCGTAACATACCTGGCGTCAAAGCCATTGCGTCCACGGGCATCAATGTGTATGATTTGCTGTATCATGACAAGGTGCTTGTAACCAAAGGTGCTGTCGCCAGAATAGAGGAGGTGCTGGCGTAATGGCTGCCAATCCGCGCGACATTATTATCCGCCCGCTTATTACCGAAAAGTCCAACAACCTCATGCAGGATAACAAATACACCTTCATCGTGGCTCCCAAAGCGAACAAAGTGGAAATCCGCCAAGCCATCGAACAAATCTTTAAAGTAAAAGTTCTTGCTGTGAATACCATTCGCGTGCGCGGCAAGGTTAAGCGTCTTGGCCGCACCCAGGGCAAGCGTCCGGATTACAAAAAAGCGATCGTCAAGCTGGCTCCCGGTGAACGCATTGAGTTCTTTGAAGGTGTGTAATCAACATTTGGGGTAAAGGAGGGTAACACATGCCAGTAAAAACTTTTAAACCTTATGCTCCCGGCCGGCGCTTCATGACGGTGGCCAGCTTTGAAGAAATCACCACCGACAAACCGGAGCGTTCGCTTGTTGAGCGTCTGAAAAAACACGGCGGCCGCAACCAGCAAGGCCGCATTACCGTAAGACACCAGGGCGGCGGCCACAAGCGCCTGTACCGCATTATCGACTTTAAGCGCAACAAAGACGGTATTCCGGCCAAAGTCGCCACCATTGAGTACGATCCCAACCGTTCGGCCCGCATCGCGCTGCTGCACTATGTGGACGGCGAAAAGCGCTATATCATTGCTCCAAACGGTCTTAAAGTCGGGGACGTCGTCATGAGCGGTCCGGACGCTGACATCAAGATCGGCAACGCGCTGCCGCTGAAAAATATCCCCGTTGGTACCATGGTTCACAATGTTGAGTTAAAAATCGGCAAAGGCGCCCAATTGGTCCGCTCCGCCGGTGCTGCCGCTCAGCTTATGGCCAAGGAAGGCAACTATGCCCTCTTGCGTCTCCCGTCCGGCGAACTACGTAAAGTGCATGTCAACTGCCGGGCAACCATTGGTCAAGTGGGTAACCTGGAACATGAGAACATTACGATCGGTAAAGCCGGCCGCTCCCGTTGGCTGGGCATTCGTCCCGCCAACCGCGGGGTAGCGATGAACCCTGTCGACCATCCCCATGGCGGTGGCGAAGGCCGTTCGCCGGTTGGTCGCAAACGTCCGGTTACGCCTTGGGGCAAAGCGGCAATGGGTGTTAAGACTCGCAAAAAGAAGAAAGCTTCTGACCGTTTGATCGTCAAGAGAAGAAAGTAGGCTTACGAAGGGAGGCTAATCTAAGTGTCCAGATCGGTTAAAAAAGGACCGTATGTTCATGAAAGCCTGCTCAAAAAGATTAAGGCCATGAATGAAAAAAATGAGAAAAAAGTAATTAAAACCTGGTCGCGCGCTTCCACCATTCTTCCCAGCTTTGTCGGCCACACCATTGCCGTTCACGACGGACGCAAGCATGTGCCGGTATATATTACCGAAGATATGGTCGGCCACAAATTGGGCGAATTCGCGCCGACCCGCACTTTTAAAGGTCATGCCGGCAGCAAGGTCGAGCGCTCCACATCATTGAAATAGTCACGAGAGGGGGTAATACCATGGAAGCTAGGGCAGTAGCCAAATATATCCGCATTGCGCCGCGCAAGGTTCGCATCGTCGTCGACCTGATCCGCGGCAAAAACGTAGGCGAAGCTTTTGCGATTTTAAAGCATACCCCGAAAGTCGCATCCGAAGTGGTCGCCAAAGTCCTCAAATCGGCAGTTGCCAACGCTGAGCACAACTATGACATGAACGCCGACAAGCTTTACGTTGCGGAAGCCTATGTCGACCAAGGGCCGACGCTGAAGCGCATCCATCCCCGCTCCCGCGGACAGGCTTTTAAAATCCTGAAGCGCACCAGCCATGTGACGGTTGTTGTGAAAGAGAGATAAGAGGCAAAGGAGGGAAAACTAGTGGGTCAAAAAGTTAACCCCCATGGTCTTCGCATCGGTATTATCAAGACCTGGGACGCTAAATGGTATGCTGACAAAGATTATGCAAAACTGCTGCATGAAGATATTAAAATCCGTGATTTCATAAAAGAAAAACTGTATACGGCGGGCGTTTCCCGCGTCGAAATAGAGCGGGCTGCTAACCGGGTGAAAGCCACCATCCACACCGCCAAGCCCGGTATGGTTATCGGCCGCGGCGGCGCCGGCATCGAAGAGCTGAAGCAGCAGCTACGTAAACTTGTGGGACGGAATATCGATATCAACATCGCGGAAATAAAGCAGCCTGAGCTGGATGCCACTTTGGTAGCGGAAAACATTGCCGCCCAGCTTGAGCGGCGCATCGCGTTCCGCCGGGCGATGAAGCAGGCGGTAACCCGCACGATGCGCATGGGCGCCAAGGGTATCAAAGTTATGGTTAGCGGTCGTTTAGGCGGCGCCGAGATTGCCCGGACGGAGCAATACCGTGAAGGCAGCATCCCGCTGCATACCCTGCGCGCCGACATTGACTATGGAACGGCTGAGGCACACACCACCTATGGCCGCATTGGCGTTAAAGTGTGGATTTACAAAGGTGAGGTGCTGCCGGAGGCGAAGAAGCCCGCTGCCGTAACGGAAGGGAGCGAGAAATAATGCTAATTCCGAAGCGTGTAAAGCATCGTAAACAATTCCGTGGCCGTATGACCGGCAAAGCCAATAAAGGCAATACGGTCACCCATGGCCAGTATGGCCTGGTGGCGCTCGAACCGGCCTGGATTACCAACCGCCAAATCGAAGCCGCCCGTATCGCGATGACCCGTTATATCAAACGGGGCGGTAAAGTGTGGATTAAAATTTTCCCTGACAAGCCCATTACCGCCAAGCCGGCTGAAACCCGGATGGGTAGCGGTAAAGGTTCGCCGGAATACTGGGTAGCGGTTGTCAAACCCGGTCGCGTCATGTTCGAGATGGATGGCGTGACCGAAGAAGTCGCGAAAGAAGCCATGCGTCTTGCTGCGCACAAATTGCCGATTAAAACCAAGTTTGTCAAGCGGGAGGACGCTCCGGAAGTTCAGCAGGAAGTGGGTGGTGAAGTAGATGAAGGCTAAAGACATCCGCGAAATGAGCTCGGCCGAGCTCGACCAAAAACTCAGCAGCCTGAAGGATGAGCTTTTTAACTTGCGGTTCCAGCTCGCTACCGGCCAGCTGGAAAACCCGATGCGCATCCGTGAAGTAAAGAAAACCATCGCCCGCATCAAAACCATTCAGCGCGAACGCGAACTCAAGGCGAAAGAGGCTTAACGCCGATTTACTGAGGGAAGGAGGCTAACAGCGTGACCGAAAGAAACGAGCGCAAGACCCGTATCGGCAAAGTGGTCAGCGATAAAATGGATAAAACAGTTGTGGTTGCCGTTGAACGGCTAGAGCAGCACCCGCTGTACAACAAAGCCGTGAAAAAGACCTCGAAGTTTAAGGCCCATGACGAAAACAACGAATGTCGCGAAGGCGACACCGTCAAAATTATGGAAACCCGTCCGCTTTCCAAAGAAAAACGCTGGCGAGTAGTTGAAATTCTCGAACGGGCCAAATAATTGCACCAACATTCTCGCCTCACGCATTCCGAGAAGGAGGGATAAGGATGATCCAGCAGCAAACCATGCTGAATGTCGCTGATAATTCCGGGGCCAAACAAATCATGTGCATCCGGGTATTAGGCGGTTCATACCGCAAATATGCCAACATTGGTGATATTATCGTCGCTTCTGTCAAGGATGCTACGCCCGGTGGCGTAGTGAAGAAGGGCGACGTTGTCAAGGCCGTAGTCGTTCGTTCCACCAAAGGCCTGCGTCGCCCGGACGGTTCCTATATCCGCTTTGACGATAACGCCGCAGTTATTATTAAAGAAGATAAGAGCCCGAGAGGCACCCGTATCTTTGGACCGGTAGCGAGAGAACTGCGTGACAAAGACTTTATGAAAATTATCTCGCTGGCGCCGGAAGTAATCTAGGTTTAAGGAGGTGGCCTAAAAGATGCAACCGAAACTGCATGTCAAGAAAGGCGACACCGTAATTGTTCTTTCCGGTAAGGACAAGGGCAAAAAAGGTAAAGTAATAGAAGCGCTGCCGAAAAAAGGCAAGGTTGTCGTGGAGGGCGTCAACAAGGTCAAGCGTCACACCAAGCCGAGCCAGAAAATGCCCCAGGGCGGCATCCTGGTGAAGGAAGCGCCGCTCCACGCTTCCAAAGTAATGCTTGTCTGCCCCGAGTGCGACAAACCCACCCGGATTAAAAAGACGGCTTTGGCTAGTGGGGCCATGGCCCGGACTTGCAAAAAATGCGGTGAAATTATCGACAAGGACAAGTAATTCCCGCCGAAAGGAGGTAACTGCACGTGCCGAGACTGAAAGATAAATATTACAACGAAGTGGCCAAACAACTCATGGAGAAGTTCGGCTACAAGAACGTCATGGAAATTCCGAAAATCGAAAAAGTGGTTATCAACATGGGCGTAGGTGATGCCGTCGGCAACCCCAAAGCCTTGGATGCCGCTGTGAATGATTTGATGGCTATTGCCGGTCAGCGACCGGTAATTACTAGAGCGAAAAAATCCATTGCCGCTTTCAAAATTCGTCAAGGCATGGCCATTGGAGCGAAAGTTACTTTGCGTGGCGACCGCATGTATGAGTTTCTTGACAAGCTCTTCAACGTGGCGCTGCCCCGCGTGCGCGACTTTCGCGGCGTAAGTCCCCGCGCTTTTGATGGCCGTGGCAACTACACCCTGGGTATTAAAGAGCAGCTTATTTTCCCGGAAATCGATTATGATAAAGTTGAAAAAATCCGCGGCATGGACATTGTGGTCGTAACCACCGCCAAGACGGACGAAGAAGCCCGTGAACTCTTGCGGCTGATGGGCATGCCGTTCAGCGCATAAGAAGGAGGGACACCTGTGGCCAAAAAGGCGTTAATTGAAAAGTGGAAGCGTGAACCAAAATTTAAAGTGCGCAAATACAACCGCTGCAAAATCTGTGGCCGTCCGCATGGTTATATGCGCAAGTTTCAAATGTGCCGTATCTGCTTTAGAGAGCTTAGCTACAAGGGTGCCATTCCAGGGGTAACCAAGGCAAGCTGGTAGTAATTTTACTGGAAGGAGGTTTTGTCGTATGGTAATGACCGATCCGATCGCTGACATGCTGACCCGCATCCGCAATGCCAGCTCGGTTTATCATGATAAAGTTGATATTCCGGCTTCCAAGATCAAGGAGGCCATCGCCCGTATTCTTAAGGAAGAAGGCTTTATCAAGGACTATGAAGTAATTCAGGATGGCAAGCAGGGTATTTTGCGGGTTAGCTTAAAGTACGGCGCTAACCGGGAAAAAGTGATCACCGGTATCAAACGCATTTCCAAGCCGGGACTTAGGGTCTACGCGAAAAAAGACCAGCTGCCCCGCGTGCTGGGTGGCCTGGGTATTGCCATCATTTCGACTTCCAAAGGCATTATGACCGATAAGCAAGCCCGTCATCAAGGACTGGGCGGCGAAGTTATCGCTTACGTCTGGTAACACTGGTCAACTAGGAGGTGCAAATATGTCCAGAATTGGTAGAATGCCGATCGCCATTCCTGAAGGCGTTACTGTGAAAGTGGACGGCAACGTCGTGTCGGTTAAGGGCCCTAAAGGCGAACTAAGCCGCGCCGTACACAAGGATATGATGGTGGAAGTGGCTGACGGCAAGGTTGTTGTTAAACGGCCTTCCGATGAAAAAGAACACAAGGCCCTGCACGGACTGACCCGGACGCTGATTGCCAACATGGTTGTGGGCGTAAGCAAGGGTTTTTCCAAAACGCTGGAAATTGCCGGTGTCGGTTATCGTGCGGCCAAAGCGGGCAATAAACTTAGCCTTACCCTTGGTTTCTCCCATCCGGTAGAAGTAGTGCCGCCGGCTGGTATCACGATTGATGTGCCGGCGCCGAACAAAATTGTTGTTTCCGGTATTGACAAAGAAGCTGTCGGCGCACTTGCCGCTAAAATCCGGGCCTACCGCGAACCTGAACCGTATAAAGGCAAGGGCATCAAATACGAAGGGGAAGTTATCCGCCGCAAAATGGGTAAAGCCGGCGGTAAAGGCAAGAAGTAACACTTTAAGCGAAAGGAGTGACAACCTTGCTGCGTAAAGAGAGCAGAAATGTGCTGCGCAAAAAGCGTCACCTCAGATTGCGGAAAAAAATCGTCGGCACTGCCGCCAGACCGCGTTTGAACGTATTTCGCAGCCTTAACCACATCTATGCCCAGATTATCAACGACCAGACCGGTACGACGCTGGTTTCCGCCAGCACGATGGATAAAGAAATCCGCGAGCAGGTAAAGTACGGCGGCAACATTGAAGCAGCGAAAGTTGTCGGCGCGGCCATCGCCAAACGGGCGCTGGAAAAAGGCATTAAACAAGTGGTGTTTGACCGCGGCGGCTATGTCTATCACGGCCGGGTCGCGGCTCTTGCCGAAGCGGCGCGCGAAGCAGGTCTTGAGTTTTAAGCAAAGGAGGGAAAACAATGGCCAGAATAGACTACTCCAATCTTGATCTCAAAGAGAAAGTCGTATTTATTAACCGCGTGGCCAAGGTGGTAAAGGGTGGTCGGCGTTTCTCCTTCAGTGCGCTCGTCGTTGTCGGCGACGGCAACGGTTATGTTGGCGCCGGCCTGGGTAAAGCCGCCGAAGTGCCCGAAGCCATCCGCAAAGGCGTGGAAGACGCTAAGAAAAACTTGATCAAAGTGCCTATTGTCGGTACAACTATTCCTCATGAAGTTATCGGTGAATTCGGAGCAGGCAAAGTCCTTCTCAAACCTGCCTCCGAAGGTACTGGCGTTATTGCCGGCGGTCCCGTCCGCGCCGTTCTCGAACTGGCCGGCATCCATGACATCCTGACCAAGTCCTTAGGTTCATCCAACGCCAACAATATGGTGCGGGCCACCATCGAGGGCCTGAAGCAGCTCAAGCGGGCGGAAGACGTGGCGGCGCTCCGCGGGAAAACCGTCCAGGAACTTTTGGGCTAAGGAGGATTAGGTCATGGCAAAACTCAAAATTACTCTCACCCGCAGCCTGATTGGCAGGCCTGAAGACCAGCGCGCTACCGTGCGGGCTTTGGGATTAAAGAAGACCAACAGCTCGGTTATTCAAGACGACACTCCTGTTATTCGGGGCATGATCCGTAAAGTCGCGCATCTTGTTACGGTTGAAGAAGTGCAAGAATAGACTAAGGAGGTGCGAATAATGAAATTACACGAACTGTCTCCTGCGCCTGGCTCTAAACATAAACGCACCCGTGTCGGCCGTGGTCTGGGGTCGGGCCTTGGCAAAACTGCCGGCAGAGGCCATAAAGGCCAGAAAGCCCGCGCCGGCGGCGGTGTCCGTCCCGGTTTCGAAGGTGGCCAAATGCCCATTTACCGCAGGTTGCCGAAACGCGGTTTCCACAACAAATTTGCCAAAGAATACGCAGAAGTCAATGTCAATCAACTGAACCGCTTTGAAAACGGCGCAGTAGTGGACCCGGTCGCTCTTGTCGAAGCAGGCATTTTGAAAAATGTTCGTGATGGTGTCCGCATTCTTGGCAATGGCGAACTAGAGAAGTCCCTCACCGTAAAGGCTCATGGATTCACCAAGTCTGCGGTGGAAAAAATCCAAGCCGCCGGCGGAAAAGTTGAGGTGATCTAGGTGCTTTCGGCCCTGTCCAACATACTCAAGATTACGGAACTAAGGCAGAAGGTGCTGTTTACGCTGGCGATGTTTCTCGTTTTCCGGGCCGGCACGCACATTCCCGTTCCTGGTGTCAATCCTGCCGTTATCGAGCAGTTGTTCACCACAGGCAACCTTTTTGGTTTCCTGGACTTATTTTCCGGTGGTGCGCTGAGCAAGTTTTCCGTATTCGCAATGAGTATTACGCCTTATATTAACGCCTCCATTATCATGCAGCTGCTGACGGTCGTTGTGCCCAAGTTTGAGCAGTGGGCGAAAGAAGGCGAAGAAGGACGGAAAAAGATCACCCAGGTTACCCGTTATGGTACGGTACTATTGGGCTTTATCCAAGCCCTCGGCATGGCTTATGGTTTAAAGGTGGCGATTATTAACCCGGGCATCGCCTCCATCCTCTTAATAGCGCTTACCCTGACGGCAGGAACAACTTTCCTGATGTGGCTGGGCGAGCAAATTACCGACAAAGGCATTGGTAATGGCATTTCTCTCATCATTTTTGCCGGTATCGTTTCAAGACTGCCGGACGGTATGTTTGTCATTTACCAGTACCTAAAGGCCGGTACCATTACGATTTTTAACGCTGTGCTGTTTGCGATTATCGCGGTGGCAATGATCGTATTCGTAATCGCCATTTCGCAAGGCCAGCGCAAAATTCCCGTGCAATATGCCAAGCGTGTGGTCGGCAACAGGATGTATGGCGGTCACCGCACCCACATCCCGCTGAAAGTCAACCAGGCGGGGGTTATTCCGATAATCTTTGCGTCATCCGTGCTCATGTTCCCGGTAACTATCGCCCAGTTTATTAATGTCGACTGGGTGAAAACGGTGGCTGGCTGGTTTGCGTGGGGTACGCCGCTGCAAACTACTCTGTACGTGCTGTTGATTATCTTTTTCACTTACTTCTATACCGCGGTTACCATGAACATCTCGGATATGGCAGAGAATATGAAAAAATACGGTGGTTTCATTCCGGGACTGCGGCCGGGCAAACCGACTGCTGATTATCTGGACCGCATTATGACCCGTATCACCCTTGCCGGCGCCATCTTCCTCGCCATTATTGCCATCCTGCCCAACTTCGTGGCCTGGGCCACCAACATTCAAGGCGTGTATTTCGGCGGTACAGCCCTCCTGATTGTGGTTGGCGTTGCGCTGGACACGATGAAACAAATTGAAGCCCTTGTATTGATGCGGCACTATCAAGGTTTCATGAAGTAGGAGGTTGGCCAATGCATATTCTGCTTATGGGCCCGCCTGGTGCGGGCAAAGGTACGCAAGCGGTCAAGCTTGTGGAAGCGTTTCACATTCCCCATATTTCCACCGGGGATATGTTCCGGGCGGCGGTGAAAGAAGGCACGCCGCTCGGCAAACAGGCGAAAGAGTATATGGATGCCGGACAGTTGGTCCCTGACAGCGTAACCATCGGCATTGTCAAAGAACGGCTGGCCAAACCCGATTGTGAGCGCGGTTTCATTCTCGACGGTTTTCCCCGCACCCTCGACCAGGCTGATGCCTTGGACCGCACCCTTTGCGAGCTGGGCATCCGGCTCGACCGGGTAATAAACATCAGTGTGCCGGCTGAGGAATTAGTGAAGCGGATGACGGGACGGCGCATCTGCCGCAGCTGCGGCGCCACCTATCATATTCATTTCAACCCGCCGGCCCAGGCGGGAATCTGTGATAAGTGCGGCGGCGAGTTGTATCAGCGCGCCGATGACCAAGAACAAACGGTAACCAAGCGGTTAGCCGTGTACAGCGCCCAGACGCAGCCGTTGATTGAGTATTACCAGGATAAAGGGCTTTATACCGAAATCGACGGTCAGCAAGACATTGATAAAGTTTTCGCCGATATCGTAGCCAGCCTGCGGGGCGAGCAGGTATGATCATTCTTAAGTCCGACCGGGAACTTAACTATCTGCGCGATGCTGGCAAAGTCGTGGCCAAGACGCTGGCAGAAGTCAAGAAGGCGGTTAAACCGGACGTAACAACATTGGAACTGGACCGAATCGCCGAAGAATATATTAAAAGCTGTGGGGCTACTCCTGCTTTCAAGGGGTACCACGGCTTTCCCGGTAATATCTGCACTTCCGTGAACGAAGAGGTGGTGCACGGCATACCGGGATTAAGAAAACTTAAAAATGGGGATAATGTTAGTATTGACATCGGAGCGGTAATAAATGGATATTACGGCGATGCTGCCATTACCGTACCGGTGGGAGAAGTTGACGCCGAAGTGCAAAAACTTCTGGACGTGACCGAGGAAGCGTTATATAAAGGCATTGAGCAGGCTGTGGTGGGTAACCGTCTAAGCGATATTTCCCATGCCATTCAGAAACACGCCGAAGCGCACGGCTACGGCGTTGTGCGCGACTATGTCGGCCATGGCATCGGCAGGAACATGCATGAAGACCCGCAAATACCTAACTACGGCCCTCCCGGCCGCGGCCCGCGTCTAAAAGCAGGTATGACGCTGGCAATCGAACCGATGGTCAACATGGGGACGCATGAGGTGAAAGCCCTGGACGACGGCTGGACGGTCGTCACGCTTGACAGAAAACCGTCGGCGCATTTTGAACATACCGTTGCTATCCTGCCGGATGGACCGGAAATTCTGACAAAACTGTAAGGGGGACAATGGCCTGATGGCAGCCGCTGAATCAATTCTCGGCCAAATCGTTGCATCGACGTCCGGACGGGACGCGGGCCATGTCTATGTGGTCGTCGGGCTTGTCCCGCCCAACTTCCTGCTGTTGGCGGACGGCCGGGGCCGCCGCATAGCCAACCCCAAAAAGAAGAATGTCCGGCACGTCAAGCGAGTGCAACAAGACGTCAGTCAACTTGCCGACAAATTTAGGAGCGGGGCCAAAGTCACCGATGAGGATCTGCGGCAAGCCCTCGCCACCATAGGTTCATCGGATAAACAGTGAGAGCGGACGAGGAGGAGATCTCATGTCCAAACAAGATGTTATTGAAGTAGAAGGTACGGTTATTGAAGCCCTGCCTAATGCGATGTTTCAGGTACAATTGGAAAATGGGCATGTTGTTTTGGCGCATGTTTCCGGCAAAATCCAGATGAATTTTATCCGGATCCTCCCCGGAGACAGAGTGACGGTTGAGCTTACGCCTTACGACTTAAAACGGGGCCGCATCACCTATCGGTTCAAATAAGACCATTTCACGGGCGCCAGACACAAAAAGGAGGTTTAATTATGAAAGTCAGACCGTCGGTCAAGCCCATCTGTGAAAAATGCAAGGTCATTAAACGCAAAGGCCATGTCATGGTTATTTGCGAAAATCCTAAACATAAACAAAAGCAAGGCTAAGGGGGTGGACTGTAAACTATGGCTCGTATTGCCGGGGTAGACTTACCGCGTGACAAACGCATCGAGATTGCTTTGACATATATTTATGGCATCGGTCTTACGCTCTCCCGGGAGATTTTGGCTGCTACCAAAATTAATCCCGATACCCGTGTGCGTGATTTGACGGAAGAGGAAATTTCTAAACTCCGTGAGACAATCGACAAGAATTATAAAGTCGAAGGCGACCTCCGCCGCGAAGAGCAGCTTAATATTAAGCGTCTCATTGAGATTGGCTGCTACCGGGGTAAACGGCATCGCGCCGGCCTGCCCGTCCGTGGCCAGCGTACCAAAACCAATGCGCGCACTCGCAAAGGTCCGAAGCGCACCGTTGCCGGCAAGAAGAAGTAGTAAGGGAGGGATAAAGCTTGGCTAACAAAAAAGTTGCCAGACCTAAAAGAAAAGAGCGTAAGAATATTGAGCATGGCGTAGCACACATCCGCTCGACGTTTAATAATACAATCGTTACGATTACCGACAGCAAAGGTAACGCCGTTTCCTGGGCCAGCGCCGGCGCCCTTGGCTTTAAGGGCTCGCGCAAGAGCACGCCCTTTGCTGCCCAAATGGCTGCTGAGCAAGCGGCCAAAGCCGCTATGGAGCATGGCATGAAACAAGTTGAGGTTTATGTAAAAGGACCGGGCGCCGGTCGCGAAGCTGCCATCCGTTCGCTGCAGGCCGCCGGTCTGGAAGTCAACCTGATTAAGGATGTGACTCCCATTCCTCACAACGGCTGCCGTCCGCCCAAGCGGAGAAGAGTATAAGATTTTGGGAGGTGTTGAACAAGAATGGCTCGTTATACAGGACCTGTTTGCAGACAATGCCGCCGCGAAGGTTTAAAACTGTACCTCAAAGGCGACAAGTGTTACAGTGATAAATGCCCCTTCTCCCGTCGGGGTTATGCGCCTGGTCAGCACGGCCAAGCCCGTAAGAAACTTTCTGAATACGGCCTCCAGCTCCGGGAAAAACAAAAGGCCCGTCGGATTTATGGCATTTTGGAAGGACAATTCCGCACTTATTTCGAGAAGGCTGACCGGCAAAAGGGTATTACCGGCGAGAACCTGCTGGTAATGCTGGAAAGACGCTTGGACAATGTAGTTTATCGTCTTGGCCTGGCGGCTAACCGGACCCAAGCCAGACAATTAGTGCGTCACGGCCATTTTACCGTGAATGGTCGCCGGGTGGATATTCCGTCGTTCCAAGTAAAAGTGGGCGATGTTATCCAGGTGCATGAGTCCAGCAAAGAATCCCCCTTATTCAAAGAAATCGCCGAAGGGCTGGCCCACAAAACCGTTCCGGCCTGGCTCGAACTTTCGGCCAATGACATGAGCGGTAAAGTGGTACGCTACCCCACCCGCGAGGAAATCGATGTGCCCATCCAAGAGCATCTTATCGTCGAGTTGTACTCCAGATAAAGCCACTGATGTTGGCAAGCAGGCAGCTTAACCATCACCCTCATATCGTGGGAATAGCGTAACTACCGATAGTTTGCGCAAAGAGGAGGGTTTTTCCCGGATGATCGAAATCGAAAAACCGAAGATCGAGATTGTGGAAATCAGTGAAGATAACCGGTATGGCAAAATTGTCTGGGAACCGCTGGAGCGGGGCTTTGGCATCACGTTGGGCAACAGTCTGCGCCGGGTACTCCTTTCATCGCTGCCCGGGGCGGCTGTTACTTCGGTCAAGATCGACGGTGTGCTTCACGAGTTTTCCACAATTCCCGGTGTTCGGGAAGACGTTACCGACATTATTCTTAACCTGAAAGAGCTGTGCCTGAAAATGCACAGCGAAGAACCCAAGGTTTTACGGATTGAGGCTCAGGGTGAGCGCGACGTTAAGGCCGGTGATATCATTGCCGACGCCGATGTTGAAATTTTAAACCCCGAGCTGCACATCGCGACCCTTGATGCCAGTGGTTCACTGAAAATGGAAATCACGGTAGAGCGCGGTCGCGGTTATGTACCGGCCGATAAGAATAAAAAGCCGGACCATGTTATTGGCGTCATCCCGGTCGATTCTATATTCTCACCCGTCCTGCGGGTGAATTACACCGTGACCGATACCCGGGTCGGTAACGTCACCGATTACGATAAGCTGACGCTGGAAGTATGGACCGACGGCAGCATGCGGCCGGAAGAAGCGGTAAGCAAAGCTGCTGGCATCTTGGTGGCGCATCTGAAGTTATTCCAAAATATTACCGGCACGCCGGTGGAAGATGAGGCAGGCGACGGCCCGTTTGCCGAAACGCCGGAAGAGACCGGACCCAAGACAATGGAAATGACCATCGAGGATCTCGATCTCTCTGTCCGCTCTTACAATTGTTTGAAGCGGGCCGGCATAAACACGGTAGCAGAGCTGACGCAAAAGACGGAAGAAGAAATGATGAAAGTCCGCAACCTTGGCCGTAAATCGTTGGAAGAAGTAAAAAAGAAGCTGGAAGAACTTGGGTTGTCGCTGGCTGAACCGGAAGAATAAAAAGGAGGGAAGAACATGGCCTACAGAAAGTTGGGACGTGACTCAAGCGCCCGCCGTGCGCTGTTGCGCAGCATCCTGACTTCCTTCTTTGCCCATGGTCGTATTGAAACGACGGAAGCAAAGGCTAAGGAAATCAGCGGCCTTGCTGATGAACTCATCACCTTGGCCAAGCGGGGCGACTTGCACGCCCGCCGTCAAGTTTTAGCATTTCTCTTGGACGAAGATGTGGTGAAAAAACTTTTTGACACCATCGCACCGAAATACGCCGACCGTCAAGGTGGCTACACCCGCGTCCTCAAACTTGGGCCGCGCAAAGGCGATGCCGCGCCCATGGCCATTATTGAATTGGTATAAATCCATAGCCTGATTTCGCAGCACAACGCGCTAGGGGCGGCCGCTTGGTCGCCCTTATGTTGTGATTGTCTGCTCCACCGTACAGGGGGAGTGTTATGGAACCCATCATTTATGCTGAAAATCTTAGTCATGTGTATACAGGTGCGGACGAGGGCGAAGTGCACGCCCTGGATGGCATTAATCTGACCGTCCGGCGCGGCGAGTTTGTTGCCATTATTGGCGCCAACGGCTCGGGCAAATCCACCTTGGCCAAACATTTTAACGCGCTACTCTTGCCGACAGGCGGACGCTGCCTGGTCGCCGGCATGGATACAAAGGTTAGTGAACATCTGTGGGACATCCGGCAAACAGTAGGGATGGTCTTTCAAAACCCTGATAACCAGATTGTGGCCGCCATTGTCGAGGAAGACGTGGCGTTTGGACCGGAAAACCTCGGAGTCGCGCCGCCGGAAATTGCCCGCCGGGTAGCAGAGGCCCTGGCAGCGGTAGGGATGGAGGAATACCGCTACCATGCGCCCCATCTCCTCTCGGGCGGGCAAAAGCAGCGGATCGCCATTGCCGGGGTTTTGGCCATGCGGCCGCACTGCCTGGTGCTCGACGAGCCTACCGCCATGCTTGACCCGCAGGGTCGGCAGGAGGTATTAGCTACGGTGCGCCGCCTGAATAGAGAAGAAGGAATCACGGTCGTGTACATTACTCATTTCATGGAAGAGGCGGTTACGGCTGACCGCGTAGTAGTAATGGAACGGGGCCGCATAGTCATGGAGGGGCCGCCGCGGGCGATTTTCAGCCAGGTCGAGCGGCTGAAGGCGATTGGCCTTGATGTGCCAGTAGCGGCCGAAGTGGCTCATTACCTCCGCCGCAGCGGCGTGTCCGTGCCGGAGCAGGTTATTACTGATGACGAATTGGCGGTGGCGTTATGTCGCTGACATTAAAGAATGTCACCTATACGTATATGGTAGGAACTCCTTATGAGCAAACAGCGCTCAAAGATATTTCCCTGGAAATTAACCGCGGTGAGTTTGTTGGCATTATCGGTCATACCGGTTCCGGCAAGTCTACCCTGGTGCAACATCTCAGTGGCTTGCTGGCGCCTACGCGCGGGGAAGTGGCGCTTGACGGCGTGAGTCTACATGCTAAAACGGACGCGGCCCGACAAGCGCGGCGCAAGGTAGGTTTGGTTTTTCAGTACCCGGAACATCAATTGTTCGAAGAAACTATTTACGACGATATTGCCTTCGGGCCACGCAACCTGGGACTGGCTGAGGAGGAAGTAGAGCAGCGGGTGCGGCGTGCTATGGCCTTCGTTGGTTTGAATTATGAGGATTATGCTAGGCGCTCGCCCTTCCGCCTGAGCGGCGGCCAAATGCGGCGAGTCGCCATCGCCGGCGTCATTGCTCTCCAGCCCGAATTTCTCATCCTTGACGAACCGTCGGCCGGGCTGGATCCACGAGGTCGGGACGACATTTTTGGGCGCATCGTCGAGCTGCACCGTGCGACAGGGACAACCGTTATCCTCGTTTCCCACAATATGGAGGACGTGGCGCGCATGGCGAGCCGGCTGCTGGTAATGGATCACGGCAGGGTAGTGCTGGACGGGCCGCCACTGGCGCTATTTCGTGAGGGAAGGGAAATACTGCGGGTCGCCGGCGTTGATGTACCGCCGGTGACGGCGCTCCTGCTGGCGCTGCGTCAGCGCGGCCTGCCCGTGGACGATACGGCCCTTACTCCCCAAGCGGCGGCGCAGGCCATTGCCACTGCCTGCAGGAGGAGAAAACCATGTTGAACGACATAACTATCGGGCAGTATTTCCCGGGCCGGTCGCTGCTGCATCGCCTCGATCCCCGTACAAAGATTGCCGGTACGCTTTTATTTATTACCGCCATTTTTTTTGCCGAAAGTTATTTGGCTTATGGTATCCTTTTTCTGTGGACGGCTGCCCTGATTGCCATGTCCGGCGTGCCCGTCCGGCTGGTGCTTAAGTCGCTGAAACCGCTGTGGCTTATTGTTGTCTTAACCCTGGGTATTCATATTTTTACGACGCCGGGCAATGTTATTTATCAAATCGGCCCGTTAACGGCAACCAAGGAAGGCCTGCGGCAGGGGCTGTTAATGGCGGCGCGGCTGGTATTGCTTATCGCCGTTTCCTCGCTCCTCACCTTTACGACATCGCCGATTGCCCTGACCGACGGCATTGAGCGGCTGCTTAACCCCTTCAAGCGCTTCGGCCTGCCGGCCCATGAACTGGCAATGATGATGACCATTGCTCTCCGCTTCATTCCGACGCTGCTGGAAGAAACGGACCGGATTATGAAGGCCCAGATGGCGAGAGGGGCCGATTTTGCTTCCGGGAATATCCTCCGGCGGGCGCAAAATATGGTGCCGCTCTTAGTGCCGCTCTTTATCAGCGCTTTTCGGCGGGCCGACGAACTGGCAACGGCGATGGAAGCACGGTGCTATCGGGGCGGCCAGCACCGCACGCGCATGAAGGAGCTGCGTCTGGCGAGCCGCGATTATATCGCCCTTGTGGCGGTGGTAGCGCTGCTTGTCATATTAGTCGTGCTGCGTTATTACTAGGAGGGACCTGTGGACGATATGGCTGAGCAGCGGTATTTAAAACTGACGGTTGCCTATGACGGAACGGCCTATCACGGATTTCAGCGCCAGGCCAATGCGATCACCGTGCAACAGGTTTTGGAAGAACGGTTGGCAATCATTTTCGGCCACCCGCTGAAAGTAACGGGTGCGGCCCGTACCGACGCCGGTGTGCATGCCTACGGCCAAGTTGTCAGTTTCGCCACATCCGGGACCATCCCTACGGCCAATATCGTCCGGGCCGCCAAAAGTGTACTGCCGCCCGATATTGTGGTCGTCAAAGCGGAAGAAGTGAGTGCCGATTTTCACGCCCGGTTTTCCGCCCGGAGCAAAATTTATTTGTACCGCGTCTACAACGCTGCCGTAGCCGACCCATTTCGGCGCAACTACGCCTGGCATGTGACGCAACTTTTGGATGCGGCGGCGATGGACGCCGCCGCCCAAACCGCGGTGGGCACTCATGACTTTTCTGCTTTCCGGGCCGCCGGCGGTCCGCCGGTCAGCCCGGTACGAACCATATACGAGGCCGGTTGCACCCGTGAAGGCGACATAATTGAATTTCGCTTTTGGGGTAACGGTTTTTTGTATCATATGGTGCGCAACTTGGTCGGCACGCTGGTAGATGTGGGGCTGGGGCGGCTGACCAGGGACGGTTTTACCCGCATTTTAGCCGGGCGTGACCGTACCCGGGCGGGCATTACCGCACCGCCGCAGGGCCTTTATCTCAAAGAAATTTTTTACTGAAAAGCGGGGGCAGACAAGGCGAAGTCCTTGACATTGACAGGCCCTTTTATTACAATATGCTTATGAGATTTTTGCCATGATTCCTTAGCCCCGGAACTCATCGGATAAAAATCACGTTTCGCAGTTTTTTGGCAAGGAGGGACGCCCATGAAAACAACCTACATGGCTAAACCAGCCGATGTGCAGCGCAAATGGTATGTCATTGATGCAGAAGGCAAGACTCTTGGCAGACTGGCCGCCGAAGTGGCTAAAATCCTTCGCGGCAAACATAAACCTACCTATACTCCGCATGTGGATACCGGCGATCATGTCATCGTCGTTAATGCGGACAAAGTAGTACTGACCGGTAAAAAGCTCACGCAAAAAACCTACTTCCGTCATTCCGGTTATCCTGGCGGTACGACCTTTACGCCTGCCGGGAAGATGCTGGCGGAAAGACCCGAACGGGTTATTGAACTCGCGGTCAAAGGCATGCTGCCCAAGAACCGTCTGGGCCGGCAAATGTATCGCAAGCTCAAGGTCTATCGCGGCCCTGAGCACCCCCATGCAGCGCAACAACCGGAAAAACTTGAAATCAACGTGAGATAGGCACCGGAAAGGAGGAACAGGAGATGGCACTGGTTCAATATTACGGCACCGGCCGCAGAAAAACCGCCGTTGCCCGCGTCCGGCTGATTCCCGGCGAAGGCAAAATCATCGTTAATGGCCGTAACCTCAATGATTATTTTGGGCGCAAGACCCTTGAACTGATCGTAAAACAACCGCTCCACCTGACTGACACCCTTGGCAAATATGATGTTATCGCCCGGGTAAACGGCGGCGGGCCCAGCGGCCAGGCTGGCGCTGTCCGCCATGGCATTGCCCGCGCTTTGCTTAAAGTAGATGCCGACTTCCGTCCGGCGCTGAAAAAGGCCGGATTCCTGACTCGCGACCCGCGGGAAAAGGAACGTCGCAAGTATGGCCTCAAAAAGGCCCGCAAGGCGCCCCAATTCTCCAAACGTTAATATTCTCTTTGGCGCAAGCAGAGCCCGCAAAGGTTTGTCCTTTTCGGGCTCTTTTTATTGTTTGGCGTAGCAAAGAGATGGTTATTGCGAAAACCATATAGTTTTTATCCGTTCATTTGTGGCAGTTAGTGGAAAATATATTTTTCACCTGTTAGCCTGTAACATAAGTCAATTTTAAAAATAAGTCAAGCCTGAGCCCATATATTTTAAACGTCAACGCCCTTTAATATTTTTATTCCCTACGGCAGGAAAATAGCGGCAGAAGTTCAATTTTATAAGTGCCGGATAAACTTTTATCGCGAAGTGGGACAGGAGGCATACTCATGAAAAAACTGACAGCATTGGTATTGGCCGCGCTAATTCTTGCGACGGCCGGGACGGCGTTTGCCAATCTGGACGATACACGGGCCACCATTGCCGCGCGCTACAGCGAATACCGGCTGGTGATTGACACCGATAATCAGCTCTGGACCAAAGCGGAATGGGAAGCCACCGGTTATAAGAAAGCCAAGGCCGCTTCCTTTTTGCACGCCTTTGAGCGCCAAGGGCTGCATATCCAGATGGAAGTACAGTATGAAAATAACAGTCCCGGCGCTTTGGTCAAAGCCCAACGCTTTACTCCCGACCTGGCCATCAAAATTAAGGACTTCAAGCACTACTTTCCCGAAATCTACGCGCTGATTGCATCCCCGAAGGCGGAGGCATTTGCTACCTACCGCGACCTTACCCGCAATTTCCAGGAAGCTAAATCGCCGGTGACCATGGGCGTGGTGGTTAAAACGCCGCCGGCGCCGGGGAAAGGGGGCTATTACACCCTAATCGCCTTTAACGTGCAAGACGAGGGCCGGTTACTTAAAGATGCCAAATATATTAATGAGAATACCTATATCCGCGAATTTACAATTGAGCGGATTTTCCGTTCCGCCGCCCAAGACGCCCTTGGCAATGGCGACTGGACGCCAATTAAAAAATACTTTTAACGTTAAATCCCGGGTTTTTTTGCCCGGGATTTTGCCTAGACCAGCGGTTTAAAGTCACAGTAGCCAACTTCATCGCAGCGCGTTTTCAGTTCCTGCCATAAGGCTTCGTCTGTCACCAGCCGGAGAGCGGCAGGATAAAGGATGTGGTTTTCCTTGTAAATATGGTCGCTTAAATCGTAGACCAGCGCCTGGGCCAGTTCATGCAGTTCCTGCTGAAACCGGGAAAATTCGATATGGTTTCCTTGTTTGGCTAAATTCTTGAGAGCCTGTTTTTTGCTACGCAGCGCAGAGTGCTCCATGTTCATAACTTCCACCGTACCACCGATATTGCGCTTGGTAAGTTCCGGGAATACTACTTGTTCTTCCCGTGCATGATGATGTTCAGCGGCCAGCAGGTTGTCGGCAATTGTTTCCAGCTTGGCCAGCATTGTCGCGGTAAGGGCCGGCGCTTGCTGAACCTGACCGTTCAAATCTTCCAGCGCGTTAAGGGTGCGGAGAATTTGATCATGTTCGTCAATCATCGTCCTAACCGGATGCCAGGGCGGGGTAGCGGCGCGGATTTGGGCCAGTTCTTCCTCTAACGTTTTGAGATGAAGGGTCCGGAGGTCGTGCAAGTCGCGGACATCCATGCCGATAGCTTCAAGATGCTCTTCCGCGTGACGCAATTCTTCCGGACGGATGTGGGCAAAAATTACTTTGGCTTCGCGCTTGATTTGGGCTAAGTCTTCGCCGGCGCGGTAGCGTTTGATAAGGTCGACAATCATCTCGACACGCTGCTTCATAACAGTCCTCCTTCGTAGCCTGCCGTCGGCCAGACAAACGACAGCTAGTCTTTTCTATAGCCTGTCCGCAGGACAGCCGGACTATGCCAAACAAGGCAACACCCCAAAACGGCAAACGCACCGAAAAAAGAACCGCCGGCGGCGGTTCTCTCCTAGCGGGCCAGGCGGAGCGGCTGACGTTTAGCCTCTTCGGCCTGGTTAGGGCCAATATAACCCTGTTTGACCATGACGGCCAGAACCACGGCTTGGCGCTGTTTGGCAGCGGTTAAGTTTTCGTAGGGCGAATAAACAGACGGCGCATTGGGCAGGCCGGCCAGCAGGGCGCATTCGGCCAGATTGAGCTTCGCCGGCTCTTTGCCAAAGTAAACACGGGCGGCGTCATGGATGCCATAAGCGCCGGCGCCGAAATAGATGGTATTGAGGTACATTTCAAGGATCTCTTCCTTGGAGTAACGCAGTTCCATGTCGATAGCAAGGATTATTTCTTCTAATTTGCGGCCGACCGACTGCTCCTGTGACAGGAAAAGGTTCTTCACTAACTGTTGGGTAATCGTGCTGCCGCCTTCACGCACCTCGCCGGCCTGAAGATTGACAAGGGCGGCGCGGAGGATGCCCTCAATATCGAAACCGAAGTGCCGGTAATAACGGCTGTCTTCCACGGCAATGACGGCCTGCTGGAGTGGCAGGGGAATATCGGCCAGCTTAACATAACGCTTTTTGTCCAGCTTAGCTTCAACGGCACTTTTTAAGGCTACGAGGCGGTACAAGCGGTCCCAGGCGCCGGTTGCGTCGCGGCTTGCTGCGAGTACCTTTTCCACAGAAGGAGTTAAGGGTTTAACGATACTGCTGCCACCGGCCCACCAAAAGGCGGCTACGAATAACAAAAGAAGAAGAACAAGAAAACGCCTTGTGCGCATGATTATCTCCTCCGCTTTTATTGTAGCTTAACTTGTCCCGCTTTGGCTATACTTACCATGGCGGCGCCCGGCATACCCTGCGCCGACTCGGCATAACGATTTAAGGATAGCATAAGCGGGAGGGGTTGGGTATGCGCATTTTCGCGTTCCGGCGGCGCCTGCTGCTCGCAGCCATGTTCAGCATTGCGGTGGTAGTCCTTAATCTGCTGACCATCCGGTATTTGGTGGCCGAAGATTGGGAAAAGGTTAATTTGGGGGCGCTGGCCGGCCACAAAATTGCCGTTGACCCGGGCCATGGCGGTATTGACGACGGGGCGAGCGGCAACGGCGTGGTGGAAAAAGAGGTAACACTCGCCATCAGTTTGAAATTAGCCGACATTTTGCGGCGCCATGGCGCCGAGGTCGTGCTGACCCGCGACAGCGATACCGACTATTATACCCGCGGCAAGGGCGGCAAACGCAATGACCTCCTTACCCGGGTGGAAATGATTAATAGCTCGGGGGCCGAAGTATTTATCAGCATCCATGTCAATTCCATCCGGGGCTCGGCGGCATGGGCGGGAGCGCAAGTTTTCTACAGCCCCAATCTGGAAGCCAACAAGCCGCTGGCTGAACTTGTCCAGCGCGCGCTGAAAAATTTTCCGCCCGGAAACAAGCGCCAAGCCAAGCAGGATAAGGAAATCCTTATTCTGAATCAAACCAATATTCCCGGCGTGCTGGTTGAGACAGGCTTCCTCAGCAACCCGGGCGAGGCGGCGCGTCTTGTCGATGCCGCTTACCAGCAAAAACTGGCAGAGTATATTGCCAAGGCGTTAGCGCATCATTTTAGCCAAAATGTGGGAAGATAAAAAACGCTTGTAAAGCGCCGAAAGGGGAGTGATGTCATGCATAAACTGGTTGGGTGTGCGCTTCTGCCTCATCCGCCGATCATGGTGCCGGAAGTGGGCAAGGGGGAATTGGCCCGCATTAAAGCGACGGTGGCGGCGGCGGAAAAGGCAGCTCAAACGCTGAAAGATGCAAATCCGCAGACCGTGGTGCTAATTTCGCCGCATGGGCCGGTCTTTGAAGATGCCGTCAGCATCAGTATTCATCCCCGGTTGAAGGGGAGTCTGGCGACTTTTGGCGCGCCGGATGCGGTCGTCGCCTTTGAAACGGACGGGCTTTTAGTGCGGCACATCTTGAAAAAATGCGAACGCCTCGGCGTTAACGTGGTGGAGCTTACCGACGACGTGGCCAAGATGTATCGGCTTAGTCTGCAGCTTGACCATGGCGCCGTTGTTCCGCTCTATTATTTACAAAAAGCCGGGTTTAAAGGCCAGCTGGTCCATCTGTCCATGGGCATGCTGCCGTATGAGGAGATGTATACCTTTGGCAAAGCCGTGCAGGCGGCGATTGGCATAGTGGACAAGCGGGTAGCCGTCATCGCTTCCGGCGACTTGTCGCATCGGCTTACACCCGATGCGCCGGCCGGGTACAGCCCGCACGGCGCCCAATTTGACCAGGCGGTGGTTGAGGCGCTGCAAAATATGGATGTCAAAGCCCTGCTCAACCTTGACCGCGGCCTTATCGAAGAGGCAGGCGAATGCGGCCTGCGGCCTATTTTCTTTCTTATGGGCGTAATGGGGGGACTTAATATGACAGCCGACGTTCTGTCCTACGAGGGCCCGTTCGGGGTGGGCTACGCCGTGGCTTTGTTTACTCCCAATGAAAGCAAGGGGGAATAAAAATGCCGGAAGAAAGTGCGCCGGTAGCGCTGGCGCGAAAGAGTTTGGAATACTATCTGCGGCATGGGCGCCCAATGCCGGAACCTGCCGACGTGCCGGCAGAGCTGCGCGGTCAGGCGGGCGTCTTCGTGTCGCTAAAAAAGCGGGGCGAGCTGCGCGGCTGCATCGGTACCTTTGCTCCGACGCAGCCTACCATTGCCGCCGAAATTATTCAAAACGCCATCAGCGCCGGTACGGGCGACCCCCGGTTCTGGCCGGTGGAGCTTGACGAACTGCCTGAGCTTGACATTTCGGTCGATATCCTGTCAGAGCCGGAACGGGTGGACAGCCTGGATGAGTTAGATCCGCAAAAATATGGCGTCATTGTCCGGCGGGGGCGCCGCAGCGGCCTGCTGCTGCCGATGCTGGAAGGGGTCGATACGGTGGCGGAGCAAGTGGCTATTGCCATGCAAAAAGCAGGTATTAAGCCAGATGAGGAAATTGAGCTCTACCGGTTTACCGTTACCCGGTACAAGTAGGCGGTTGAACATGCGCGAAGCTCTGTACTATGAAGCTTGTTCCAGCGGCGCTATCTGCCGGCTGTGTCCTAAGCAATGCATCATACCTGCCGGACGGACAGGTTTTTGCCGCGTAAGGAAAAATATCGGCGGCAAGTTGTATACTGCCAATTACGCGTGCGTTTCTTCTTATGGCTTAGATCCGATTGAGAAAAAGCCGCTTTATCACTTCTACCCAGGCAGTATGATTTTCTCCATCGGTACTTGGGGTTGCAATTTTGCCTGCCAATTTTGCCAAAACTGGGAGATTGCGCAAGCAACTCCCGCAACAATCGAAATGGCCCCGGAGATAGCGGTTGCCATGGCCGTGCGGGCCGGACAAGGCAATATCGGCATTGCTTATACCTATTCCGAGCCCAGCGTGTGGTATGAATATATTCTCGATACCGCCCAGGCGGCGCGCGCGGCGGGGCTCAAAAATGTATTGGTAACCAATGGTTTTATCAACCCGGAACCCCTGCGGCGGCTTTTACCGTATATTGACGCCATGAATATCGATGTTAAAGCATTTAATAGCGAGTTTTACCATCAAGTATGCGCCGGGGAACTAACCCAGGTAAAGCGCACGGTTGAATTGGCCGCCGCGGCCTGCCATGTAGAGATTACGACGCTTGTTGTTCCGGGACTTAATGACCGGGAGGAAGAACTGGTCGAACTGGCCAAATGGCTAGGGGGTATCAGTAAAGATATACCGCTGCACTTTTCCCGTTACTTTCCCCAGTATAAAATGACGGTGCCGCCAACGCCGCTGACGACCCTCAACCGCGCCTATGAACTGGCCAGGCAGCATCTGCATTATGTCTATCTGGGTAATATTGGCGGCAGCGGTATAAATACGCACTGTCCCGTCTGCGATAAGCTGGTGATTGACCGCCTGTGGCGGGATAGTCGCCTTACATCCGATAAAAAGTGCCCCCAATGCGGGAGCATGATTGCAATTATTGGCGAGGTCTTCTTCTAGAAGATCTCTTTTTTAGAAAGTATAAGTTTATAACCGCGGGGGATATAGACATAAATTGGCGCAACACAGCATGAAAACCGATTTTTAACCACGGAGAACACAGAGGCGCGATATTCATCGCGCTAAAGATTAAAGAAAAAAAATATTCCTCCGCGTCCTCTGCGGTTCTATATATTCCGTTTTGAAGTTGCCATTTTCAGGGTAGGCGCGTATGCGCTTTTTTTATTTTCGTTAGCTGGAAAAAAGTATTGAATTAATATGCGGAATGAATGTATAATTATAAATAAATTAACAAGGGAGGTTCGCTTGTGAGGGTTAGTATCATTGGGGCAACCGGTTATACCGGTGAAGAACTGTTACGGATTTTGGCAAACCACCCGGCAGCCGAAATTAAATATCTTACTTCGGAAAGTCAAACCGGCGCGAAGATCGACAGTATATACCCCCATTTTAATCACTTTTATGACCAAGCACTGGTAAATTTGGCCGACTTGGATAAAATCGTCGCCGATAGTGATGTTTTATTCATCGCGCTTCCCCATGGCCACGCCATGGAAATAGGAAAAAAAGTAAGCGGTCAGGGCGTCAAAGTGATTGATTTAGGCGCAGATTACCGTTTTAAAGATACAGCGGTTTATGAAAAATGGTACAAAATACCCCACGTTCATCCCGATGCCAAAGCGGTATACGGCCTAACTGAGTTGTATCGCGAAGCGGTGCGTACGGCCGACATTGTCGCAAATCCCGGCTGTTATACGACGGCCAGTATCTTAACCTTAGCGCCGCTTGTCAAAAATAAACTGATTGACCTGACCTCCATTGTCGTTGATGCCAAATCCGGCATATCGGGAGCAGGCCGGGGGTTAAATTTAACCCACCATTTACCGGAGGCTTTTGAAAACGTTAAGGCCTATAACATTGCCGGCCACCGTCATACGCCGGAAATTGAACAGGCTTTGTCCGAGTTAGCCGGCAGCCAGGTGGTCATTAGCTTTACGCCTCATCTCATTCCCATGTCACGAGGCATCCTGAGCACCTGCTATGCCCGGCTTCTTGACGGGGTGACGGCCAGCGTGGTCGACGAAGCGTTCCATGCCTTATACGGGCAGGAGTATTTCATCCGCCTGCTGGGCCGGGGCGGTTATCCGGCCACCAAAAATACCCGGGGTTCGAATTTCTGCGACCTTGGTTGGCATATCGACACCCGTACCGGCCGGGTTATCGTGGTAGCGGCGATTGACAACCTGGTCAAAGGAGCGGCCGGTCAGGCTGTGCAAAACCTGAATGTCATGTTTGGCCTTGAAGAGCGGACCGGCCTGACCCAAGCGCCGCTTTATCCATAGTATTATTTGTTTTAACGCACGCGATAAATGGAGGCGATTATATGCTTAAAGAAATAGGCGGAGGAATTACCGCGCCCAAAGGGTTCATGGCGGCAGGCGTAAAAGCGGGCATTAAAAAGAGCGGCAAAGAGGACATTGCCCTTATTTACAGCAAAACACCGGCCAGCGCTGCCGCCCTGTTTACGACCAACGCCATGGCTGCCGCGCCGGTTATTGTGTCCCGCCAGGCGGTAAAACACGGGACAGCCCGGGCGATTGTCATAAACTCCGGTTGTGCCAATGCCTGTACCGGACCGCAAGGACTTGCCGACGCACGGACAATGGCTGAGTTAACGGCCACGGTGTTGGGGGTAGCCCCCCACGAGGTTTTGGTAGCCTCGACCGGTATCATCGGCGTCCATCTGCCGATGGATAAAATAGCGGCCGGCATTAAACAGGCGGCGGCCGAGCTGTCGGAAACCGGCCAGGAAAAAGCGCTGCAGGCCATTATGACGACAGATACCTTTCCTAAATCCTGTGCCTATGAGTTTATGCTCAGCGGCGTACCGGTACGCATCGGCGGCATGGCGAAAGGGGCAGGCATGATCCATCCCAATATGGCGACCATGCTGGCCTTTGTTACAACCGATGCGGCGGTTGCCGCGCCTGTACTACAAAAAGCGTTAATCGAAGCGGTTAATCTTTCTTTTAATATGATTTCGGTTGACGGCGATACCAGTACTAACGATATGGTGGGCGTACTGGCCAATGGCCAGGCCGGCGCTCCGGTGATCGATAACGCCGATAGCGAGGAGTATCGTATTTTTGCCGCCGCGTTAAAGGCCGTCTGCATCAATTTAGCGAAACAAATCGTCCGCGATGGCGAGGGGGCGACCAAATTTCTCGAGATTACCGTAACCGGCGCCGAAACCTTTTCGCAGGCGAAACAGGCGGCGATGGCCGTAGCGAAATCGCCGCTGGTGAAAACCGCGTTTTTCGGGGAGGATCCCAACTGGGGCCGTATTCTCTGTGCCGTCGGCTACTCGGGGGTGCCCGTACAAAGCGAAAAAACAGCGCTGGCGATCGGCGGCATCCCCATCGTCAGAAGCGGTATGGCGACCAGTTTTGACGAGCAAGCGCTAAGAAAAGTAATGAGCGCGCGGGATATTGCCATAACAATTGACCTAGGTTTGGGCCCGGCAGCGGCCACGGTTTGGACCTGCGACTTTTCCTACGAGTACGTCAAGATCAACGGCGAGTATCATACTTAAGCCGGAAAGGGGAGCGGCATGATTAATTTTGTGGAAAAAGCAGCGGTGCTCATCGAAGCACTGCCCTATATCCAAAAGTTTGCCGGCAAAACCATCGTCGTAAAATATGGCGGTAATGCCATGATTAATGAACAGCTGAAAGCGAAGGTCATCCAGGATATTATCCTGATGAAGGCAGTAGGCATGCGGTTGGTCGTCGTCCACGGCGGGGGACCGGAAATCACGGCGATGCTGAAACAGGTGGGCAAGCAGTCTACCTTTGTCAGCGGCCTCAGGGTAACAGACGCGGAGACGATGGCGATCGCGGAAATGGTCCTTGTTGGCAAAACCAATACCGAGATCGTCAGTTTATTGAATAAGTATGGTGCCAAAGCGGTAGGATTAAACGGCAAGGATGCTAGTCTAATTGTGGCGCAAAAACATTTGGCCAAGGTCTACGATGGCGATGCGGTCAAAGAAGTTGACATCGGCTTTGTTGGCGATGTGGCCCAGATTAATCCCGGTATTTTGTTTACCCTGCTGGAACAGGATTATATTCCGGTAATTGCCCCGATTGGCGTCGGTATAGGCGGTGAAAGCTACAATATCAATGCCGATTACGTAGCCGGGGAAATTGCCGGCGCCCTGGCAGCCGAGAAACTACTGCTGCTTACTGATGTCGAAGGGATTTACCGGGATTATCATGATAAAGCTACTTTTATTTCCACCCTTACCTTAACCGAAGCGCAGGCGATGATTAAACAGGGTACCATTGACGGCGGCATGATTCCCAAGGTGGAGGCCTGTCTTAAAGCACTGGCAGGGGGAGCGCGGAAAACACACATTATTGATGGCCGCCAACCCCATTCCCTGCTGCTGGAAGTTTTCACCGACAAGGGCGCCGGTACCGAAATCGTCAAAGGGTAAAAGGAGTGAGCCGCGTGGATAAAGCTGAAGTGCAAGCTATTGACAAACGGCATTATATGCCGGTGTTTAGTCGTTATGATGTAGTGTTGTCCCATGGTGACGGGCCGTATGTGTATGATACCGAGGGCAAAAAATATCTGGACTTTTTGGCCGGTATCGCGGTGAACGTGCTGGGGCATGCCCACCCGGCGTTAGTGGCCGCCATTACTGTGCAGGCCGGCAAGCTCATTCATTGCACCAACCTCTACTATACGGAAGAACAGGCCAAGCTCGTGCAAACGTTGGCTCAGCTAAGCGGACTAAATAAGGTATTTTTGGCCAATAGCGGCGCGGAAGCGAACGAAGGGGCGATCAAGCTGGCCCGTAAATATGGCAAACAGCTAAATGCCGACCGGGTAGAAATTATCACTGCCGAGAATTCTTTCCATGGCCGCACGCTGGCCACCTTGACGGCGACGGCCCAGCCTAAATACCAGCATGGCTATGAGCCGCTGCCGCCAGGGTTTAAATATGTGCCGTACAATGACTTGGCGGCGCTCGAACGCGCCCTGTCCGCTAAGACGTGTGCCGTCATGCTGGAACCAATCCAGGGCGAGGGCGGGATTAACATTCCTGATGACGGTTATTTGCAGGGGGTCCGCGAATTGTGCGATTCTTACGGCGCCCTGCTGATTTTTGACGAAATTCAAACCGGTATGGGCCGTACCGGTAAAATGTTTGCCTACCAGCACACGGATGTTAAGCCTGACATTCTTACCGTAGCCAAAGGATTAGGCGGCGGTGTGCCAATCGGCGCGATATTGGCGACCGACCGAGTGGCTTCGGCCTTCGGTCCCGGCGATCATGGTTCGACTTTTGGCGGCAATCCGCTCGCCTGCGCCGCCGCTAATGCCGTGTTAGCCGTTATTACTTCGGAAGACTTGCCAGGCAATGCGGAGCGGACGGGGCAGTATATGCTGGGCGAGCTGGCCAAACTGCAGGCTAAATACCCGGCCATCATCAGCGAGGTACGCGGCAAGGGTTTGATGATTGGTGTAAAGTTAAGCCAACCTGGCCGCGAAATTGTCAATAAGTGTTTGGAGCAAGGTGCGCTGATTAATTGCACGGCCGGCGATGTGCTCCGTTTCGTCCCGCCGCTAACTATTAATAAGGAGCATGTTGATGAAATGATTGACATTTTAGATAAAGTAATTGGCAGTTTATAGGAAAAATATTTTGACATAAATATACATGTGATTGTATTATTATAAAATGGGGGAGGCCAGTGGTCATGAAGGGGAAACATTTACTGTCTGTTCATGATCTGTCCCAGGCTGAAGTGAACCGGATTTTTGCCCTGGCAAAAACCCTTAAAAACAAACAGCGGCAAGGTGAAGAACATCAGCTGCTTAAGGGTAAAACGCTTGCCATGATTTTTCAAAAAGCGTCTACCCGTACCAGGGTGTCATTTGAAGTGGGGATGTGGCAGCTTGGCGGCAAAGCCTTGTTTTTAAACGCCGGCGATTTGCAGCTTGGCCGGGGCGAGCCGGTGAAAGACACGGCCCGGGTTTTGTCCCGGTATGTGGATGGCATCATGATTCGCACCTTTGCCCACGACGAGGTAGTGGAACTGGCCCGTTACGCTACCGTCCCCGTCATCAACGGCCTGACCGACCTTTACCACCCCTGCCAGGCTTTGACCGATATTTTCACCGCCTGGGAGTTTAAAGGCGAGCTGCAAGGCAAAAAACTGGCCTATATTGGTGACGGGAACAATATGGCAAACGCGCTTCTGGAGACTTGCGCCAAAGTAGGCATGCACATGACCGTTGCCACCCCGCCTGGCTATGAGCCGCCAGCCGCTGTCCTGGCTGAAGCGGGCAATGATGCGCGCTTTACCGGCAGCCGGCTAGAGATTGTGGCTGATCCTTTTGCCGCGGCCCAGGACGCAGACATACTGTATACCGACGTATGGGCCAGCATGGGGCAGGAAAAGGAACAGGTCGCGCGGCGGGCCGCTTTTGCCGGTTATCAGGTAAACAGCGAACTATTGAAGGTGGCCAAACCGGACGCGATTGTCATGCACTGTTTGCCGGCCCACCGCGGCGAAGAAATTACCGATGAAGTAATGGAAGGATCGCAATCGGTAGTTTTTGATCAGGCAGAGAACAGACTTCATGTGCAAAAAGCAATTTTGGCGTTACTACTGGGAAATTAGATTTATATATATTGAGGAGGCATTAGTATGAGCGAAATTAAAAAAGTGGTGCTGGCCTATTCCGGTGGCCTCGACACATCGGTCATCATTCCGTGGCTGAAAGAAAACTTCGGCTGTGAAGTCATTGCCATGTGCGCCGACGTCGGCCAAGGTGACGAATTGGCGCCTATCCGGGAAAAAGCGATCAAATCGGGCGCCAGCAAGGTCTACATTGAAGACCTGAAAAAAGAGTTTATCGAGGGTTACATTTGGCCGACCCTGAAGGCCGGCGCGGTGTATGAAGGCAAATACCTGCTTGGTACCTCCTTCGCCAGACCTATTATTGCCAAAGCGCTGGTGGACGTGGCGCGGAAAGAAGGGGCGGACGCCGTAGCGCATGGCGCTACCGGCAAAGGTAACGACCAGGTCCGGTTTGAACTTACCGTCAAGGCGCTGGCGCCACACCTCAAAATCATCGCCCCCTGGCGGCTGTGGGACATTCGCTCGCGGGAAGACGCCATTGACTATGCCGAAAAGCATGGCATCCCCGTGCCGGTGACGAAAAAGCGCCCCTATAGCATGGACCGCAATATCTGGCATCTCAGCCATGAAGGCGGCGATTTGGAAGACCCCTGGAACGAGCCCAAGGACGACGTCTATCTTGTAACCACTACGCCGGAAAAAGCGCCGGACAAGCCGACCTATGTCGAGATTACTTTTGAAAAGGGCGTGCCGGTGGCGGTAGATGGCGAGAAACTTGATGCGGTGGCCCTGCTGGAAAAAGTAAATGCGCTGGGCGCCGCTAACGGCATTGGTATTGCCGACATTGTGGAAAACCGGCTGGTCGGCATGAAATCGCGGGGGGTCTATGAGACGCCGGGTGGCGCTATTCTCTATTATGCCCACCGCGAACTGGAATACCTTACCCTCGACCGGGCCACACTCCACTTTAAGGAACAAGTGGCCATCCGCTATGCCGAACTGGTCTATGACGGCATGTGGTATTCGCCGCTGCGGGAAGCGCTTGATGCTTTTGTCGAGTCGACCCAGCAGACGGTCAGCGGCGTGGTTCGCCTCAAACTGTATAAAGGCAATATCATGAGCGCCGGCGCTAAATCGCCCTATTCGCTCTATCACGAAGGGTTTGTCACTTTCGGGCGGGATGAGGTTTACAACCAAAAGGATGCCGAGGGCTTCATCAATCTGTTCGGCCTGCCGCTGAAAATCCGCGCCCTGATGCAGCAGAAAGAGGCGAACAAGGATGAGTAAACTGTGGGGTGGCCGCTTTACCAAGAATACCGATGTCGCGGTGGAGGAGTTTACCTCCTCCATTTCCTTTGATTGGCGCTTGTACCGCGAGGACATTGCCGGCAGCATCGCCCACGCGCGCATGCTGGCCAAATGCGGGATTATCACCGCGGACGAGGCTGACCAGATTATCGCCGGACTTAAGTCCATTCTCGCCGATATTGAAACAGGCAACTTCAGCTTTGAGACGGCGCTGGAAGATATCCATATGAACATCGAGCGGCGGCTGACCGAGCGCATCGGGCCGGTAGGCGGCAAGCTGCATACCGCCCGCAGCCGCAACGACCAGGTAGCGCTGGACACGCACATGTATCTAAAACGGGAAATCGCCGCCATCGCCCGCCTGCTGTGGGACCTGGAAGCGGCCTTAGTCGAAACGGCGGCCAAACATCCTGATGTCATTATGCCCGGCTACACACACCTGCAGCGGGCCCAGCCCATCCTGTTCGCCCACCATATGCTGGCCTACTTTTTCATGCTGGCCCGCGATTTCAGCCGTCTCCAGGGCGTGTGGGAGCGGACCGACCTCATGCCGCTCGGAGCCGGGGCTCTTGCCGGCACTACTTTTCCCATCGACCGCTTCTATGTAGCCGAGCAGCTGAAATTCGCCCAAGTGTACGATAATAGCCTTGACGCGGTCAGTGACCGGGACTACATCATCGAGTTTCTGGCTTTTGCCTCCCTGCTTATGCTTCACCTCAGCCGCCTCAGCGAGGAAATTATCCTCTGGTCGACGGCCGAGTTTGCATTTATCGAGCTTGACGACGCCCACTGCACCGGCTCGAGCATCATGCCCCAAAAGAAAAATCCTGACGTGGCCGAACTGGTGCGGGGCAAGACCGGGCGGGTGTATGGTCACCTGATGGCGCTACTCACGGTGGTCAAGGGTCTGCCGCTGGCCTATAACAAGGACTTGCAGGAAGACAAGGAAGCCTTGTTCGATACCATTGATACCGTCAAATTCAGTCTCCAGGTGTATGCCGCCATGCTGCGGGGCATGCGCGTCTTAGGCGAGCGGATGAGCGAAGCTGCCCGGCAGGACTATGCCAATGCCACCGATATGGCCGATTACCTGGTTAAAAAGGGCCTACCGTTCCGCCAGGCTCATGAAGTAGTGGGGAGGTGCGTGCGGTACTGCATCGATGCCGGCAAAGGGTTGACTGACCTGTCGCTGGCCGAATTTAAACAATTTTCGCCGTTGTTTGAAGCCGACATTCTTGACGCCATTCAAATCGAAACATGCGTGTCAGCCCGTAATTCATATGGTGGCACTTCGTCCGCCCAGGTGACACACCAGTTACAAAAAGCTAAAGATGTAATGACGCGACAGCAAGCTGTGCTTGACATGTATACAAAAGGCAATATATAATGGTGGTAATAGATTCCAGACAAACAGTTGGGGAGGCTGTCACCATGAGCAATATTGTCGTACACCGGGTTGACGAGCCTGGCGTGCTGCCGGACGAAACCAAACTTGGCTTTGGTAAGATTTTTGCTGACCATATGTTCGTTATGGACTATGAGACAGGCAAAGGCTGGCATAATCCGCGCATTGAGCCCTATGCCGAGTTTCCGCTTTATCCCGCGGCAATGGTTTACCACTATGGCCAGGCCATTTTCGAGGGGATGAAGGCTTTCCGGACGGTGGATAACCGCATCGTTATTTTCCGTCCCAAAGACTACCTTAATCGCTTCAACCGCTCCGCCGACATTCTCTGCATTCCCAATATTGATGTCGATTTAGTAAACGAAGGGCTTAACAAGCTCATTGAAATTGACAAGCATTGGGTACCGGGTAGCTTAGGCACCGCGCTGTACATTCGCCCCTTTATCGTTGCCACTGACCCTTATGTGGGCGTTAAATCATCTGACACATTCAAATTGTTTATTATCACGTCGCCGGTTGGCGCTTATTATGCCGCCGGGTTTAACCCGGTCAAGATCAAGGTTGAGGACAAATATGTCCGTGCCGTGCCCGGCGGCATCGGCGAAGCCAAGACTCCCGGCAACTACGCCGCTTCCCTCCGCGCCGGCGTCGAAGCCAAAAAGGAAGGCTTCGACCAGGTTTTGTGGCTGGACGGCATCGAGCGCCGCTATGTTGAAGAAGTTGGCACCATGAACATATTCTTCAAAATCCGGGGCGAGCTTATTACGCCGGCCCTTAATGGTAGCATTCTCGCCGGCGTCACCCGCCGAACGGTGCTTGAAATCGCGCAAGAACTGGGTATCCCGGCAGTGGAACGCCGTATTGCCATCGACGAAGTCTTTGAGGCCCATGCCAAAGGCGAACTGGAAGAAGTATTCGGCTCTGGCACGGCCGCGGTTATTTCGCCGGTCGGTCAGCTTACCTGGAAAGGGCAGACCATCATCGTTAACGACAACAAGACCGGCGAAACTTCACAAAAACTGTACGAATATGTTACCGGCCTACAGTACGGCAAAATTGCCGACAAGCATGGTTGGGTGGCAGAGGTCACCAAGCTGTAAGCGGCTGGTTTTCCGCAGTGTCATTATGCTTCAACGAAAATCCTCCCGTTTTACGGGAGGATTTTTCAGTATTCGTTTAATTTTTTTATACCTGGTCGTAATTTATAAAAGGTTTTATCTCATGTGGGGTAGAATAAAACGTAAAGGACTTTTAGGTGAGGTAATTTTTTCATGCTGCTGCAGATCAGGGGCATTCTTTCCACGATTACCCTGCTGGACATCGTGGACATTTTAATTGTCGCATTTGTTTTATATAAACTATATTTTATGATTAAAGACACGCGGGCAGTGGCGCTGCTTAAGGGCCTGGTCGTGCTATTGTTTGCCACGCTGGTCAGCAAGTGGCTGGGCCTTAATGTCATTAACTGGCTGCTGCAAAAGACCTTCTCGGTCTTGCTCGTTGCCCTGCCCATTGTCTTTCAGCCCGAACTCAGGCGAGCCCTGGAACAGCTCGGCCGGGGCGGTTTTTTGCGCAAACGCGCTCTTCTTAACGAGGAAGAGACCGCGCGGCTCCTGGAAGAATTGGCTAAAGCCGTTAAGGTGCTGGCCCAAAATAAAATTGGCGCGCTGCTTGTCATTGAACGGGAAATTGGCCTTAATGACTATATTGAGACCGGTCTAAAAGTGGATGGATTGGTATCAAGTGAATTTATTATCAATATTTTTATTCCTAATACGCCCATGCATGACGGCGCGGTTATCATCCGCGGCAACCGCATCATGGCCGCCGGCTGTTTACTGCCGCTGACTGAGGATTTGTCGCTCAGCAAGGAACTTGGTACTCGCCACCGCGCCGCCATTGGCATTACCGAACAGACCGATGCCGTCGTTGTCGTGGTGAGCGAAGAAACGGGAACCATCTCTCTGGCCCGCGGCGGCCATCTTATCCGCTATTTGGATACGGAGACGCTGAAAGAAAAACTAAAACCCCTCTTCGCCACCAAAAGTTCGGCGCTAATTGATTTTCTGAACTGGAGGTGGCCCCATGGCCGGTGAGCAGGGACGGAATCTTACGGCGAAAATTTTGGCCGTCATCTTGGCCATCATTTTGTGGCTATATGTAATGAACGAGCAGAACCCGCCAATTGAGGCCACTTTTACCGTCCCGCTGGAAGTGCGGAATGTGGCGGGCGGCTTGGTTGTGGAAGATGCGCCTGATACGGTGCGGATCAAGGTGCGCGGGCCGCGCAGCATTATCGCCGGGGTAATGACCAAGGATCTTAAATCGTATATTGATTTGCGAGGGCTCGGGGAAGGACAGCATAATGTCCGGGTAGCGGCGGCCATTCCCAGCAGCCTGAATTTAGTGGAAGTCTCGCCCGATAAAGTTACCGTGCGCCTTGACACGTCCATTAGCCGACAGGTGCCGGTGGAAGTAAGGCTGACCGGCACGGCGGCGGCCGGCGTAGTTGTCGGCAAAGTGACGGCGCGGCCGGAACAGATCACGATTGAAGGGCCGAAAAGCGCCGTTAATGCCGTGGAAAGGGTGGTTGCCATTGTCGATCTTAGCGGTAGGCAGGCCGACTTTACCGTCGATGTGCCGCTTAAACTCTTTAGCCAAAACGGCAAAGAAGTGCAGGGCTTGACGGTTTATTCCGATAAGGTAACGGTTACTGCTACTCTGGTCAAGGGCCCGAGTAAAAAGACCGTCGATGTCAAACCCATCATCTACGGCGAACTGGCCAGTGGCGTGCAACTGACGCGGATTACGACCGAACCGGCCAAAGTGGAAATAACGGGCGACAGCCGGGAAATTGAAAAGATTGATTTTATCTATACCGAACCGGTTAATTTGGCCGGCATCAACCGGGAGACAACGCGGGAAGCTAAACTGCAGCTGAAAGAAGGTATTGTTGCATCGCAAGGCGCCGTTACCGTGCATATTATAGTAGGAACCAGACAATAGAAGGAGAAAATGACGTTGTTACGCATAACTAACCTGCGCGTTGCCCTAAACGATGACAGGCCGCTTGCCCGAATTGCGGCACAGCGGCTCAAGCTGCCAGCTGAGCATATTGAAGAAGTGGTCATTTTTCGGCGGGCGCTTGATGCCCGCCGAAAAAATAATATTAACTTTGTGTATACCTTGGATGTACGGGTCGGTATCCCCGAGGGCCAGGTATTGGCCCGGTTGGGCGGTGACCGTGACGTGGCCAGCGTGGCTCAAAGCGTACCCGAGCCGGTCATGCCTGGCCCACATAAACTGGACAGTCCGCCCATCGTGGTGGGGATGGGGCCGGCCGGTCTGTTTGCGGCGCTTGTCTTGGCTGAACATGGTTACCGGCCGCTTGTTTTCGAGCGGGGACGCGACGTGGATCGCCGCACGGCCGATGTGGCCCGTTTTTGGGAAACGGGTGCGTTTGATCCGGTGTCGAACGTTCAGTTTGGCGAGGGTGGGGCCGGCACTTTTTCCGACGGCAAACTTACGACACGGGTGACCGACCCGCGGATGCGCCAGGTGCTGGATACCCTTATTGCCGCTGGCGCACCGCCGGAAATCCGCTATCTGCATAAACCGCACGTAGGTACCGACCGGCTGCGGGAAGTGGTAAGGAATTTGCGCCGGCGGATCATCGACCTTGGCGGACAGGTGCGATTTGAAACGCCGGTAATTGACATCACGGTGAAGCAAAGTCGCCTGACCGGGCTGACGGTGGGCGATGGCCGCCACTTTCCCTGCAATGTGGCGCTGTTTGCCATCGGCCACAGCGCCCGGGATACCTACGAAATGCTCTACCGCCGCGGGGTGGCGATGGAAGCCAAACCGTTTGCCATCGGCGTACGCATCGAACATCCTCAGCCGCTTATTGACCGGGCCCAATATGGTCCCATGGCCGGTCATCCCCAATTGGGGGCGGCTGATTATGCCCTGGTTTACCACGATAAAAAGTGCGGGCGCACCGCCTATTCTTTCTGCATGTGTCCGGGCGGCGTGGTCGTGGCTGCTGCCTCGGAAGCAGGCGGAGTGGTCACCAACGGCATGAGCTACTACCGGCGTGACTCGGGGGTAGCCAATAGTGCCCTGGTGGTCAATGTGAATCCTGAAGACTATGGCAGTCATGTTTTAAGCGGCATCGAACTGCAGCGGCATTATGAAATGCTGGCTTTTCGCGCGGGTGGCGGCGGCTACCGCGCGCCGGCACAAACGGTTGGCGATTTTTTAACTGGCCAAAGCGCCCGCTACCTGGTAGCGCCTACCTACCGGCCGGGTGTAGCGCCGGCTGACCTGCGGCAATGCCTGCCCCGCTTTGTGACCGATACGCTGGCTGGGGCCCTGGTTGATTTTGGCCGCAAGATTAAAGGGTTTGATCACCCCGGCGCGGTGATGACCGGCGTGGAGACGCGGACTTCGGCGCCAGTGCGTATTCTGCGGGGCCAAGACTTTGTATCGGTCAACCTTGGCGGGCTATACCCCGTTGGTGAAGGCGCCGGCTACGCGGGCGGCATCATGAGCGCTGCGCTGGACGGCTTAAATGCCGCACTGGCCGTTATCAGCCGCTACAGTCCCAATTAAGTTTAGCAAGGATGAAGGGAGCAAGAGTATACATGGCAAGACTATTCGGCACCGACGGCGTGCGCGGCGTCGCCAACACGCAGCTTACGCCGGAACTGGCCTTCCGCCTGGGGCGGGCGGCTACTTTTCTGTTTGGCGAAGAACATGAACGCCCAACTGTTTTAATTGGGCGCGATACCCGCATTTCCGGGCATATGCTGGAGGCCGCCCTGGCGGCCGGAATTTGCTCGGCCGGCGGCGAAGCCGTGCTGCTTGGCGTAGTTCCCACGCCGGCCGTTGCTTATCTCACTCGGAAATTAAACGCCCAAGCCGGCGTTGTCATATCAGCTTCCCATAATCCCTATCCGGATAATGGCATTAAATTTTTCGCCGGGACCGGTTACAAGCTGCCTGACGCCGTAGAAGACCGGCTGGAAGAGCTGGTACTGACCCACGAAGACAACCTGCCGCGTCCGACAGGGGATAAGGTGGGAATGATTATACACCGCCATGACCTTATTCAAGAATATGTCGCTTATGTCGCCGGCACTGTTGACACTGATTTCCGCGGGCTTAAGATTGTGCTCGACTGCGCCAACGGGGCGGCTTACGAGACGGCCCCCATGGTGCTTAGACGGTTAGGGGCCGATGTTGTCGTCTTAAACGACACACCGAACGGTACGAATATCAATGATCATTGCGGTTCAACCCACATCGGGGGCCTGCAACAGGCGGTAACCGCCCACGGCGCTCATCTGGGCATCGCCCATGACGGTGACGCCGACCGCTGCCTGGCCGTAGACGAGAACGGTGAAGTGGTGGACGGCGACCAAATCATGGTCATTTGTGCCCTTGACCTCCTGCGGCGGGGGAAGCTGGCAGATAACACGCTAGTGGCGACGGTCATGAGTAACCTGGGACTGCATCAGGCCATTAAACAAGCCGGCGGCAAGGTGCTTGTCACACCGGTCGGCGACCGCTATGTCCTCGAGGCCATGCGGGAAAAAGGGCTGGTTCTTGGCGGGGAGCAGTCAGGCCATATTATCTTTAGTGACTACAACACTACCGGTGACGGCATCCTGACTGCCCTGCAGCTCATTGCCAACGTCCAAAAGACAGGCAAGAAGTTGTCTGAACTGGCGAAGGTGATGACCCGGTTTCCGCAACTTTTAGTTAACGTCCGGGTCAAGTCCAAGGAAGGTTGGCAGCAAAACGAGCGCATTGCCGCGGCCATTCGCGAAGGCGAGGCGGCCTTGGGCGAGGCTGGCCGCATCCTCGTCCGGCCTTCCGGCACTGAGCCGCTTATCCGGGTAATGGCCGAAGGGCCGGTTGCCGCCGAACTGGAGCGCATCGTGAGCGCCATCGCCGATGTTATCCGTCAGGAACTGGGTTAGTTGACCAAATGCTATGGTTATAGTAGTATATGAGAGGAGCACTGCGGTGCTCCTCTGCATATATAGTAAAGTAATGAGTATTGGAGGTGAGAAATGGATAGACGGTGAAATTTCGTCAAACACTAGACGATAAAAGCGCTGGCGCTTGCGGCTGGTGGCCGCAAGCAGACGAGGAAGAGGTTTATCGAGCAGTCAGCGGATGCCTCTCGGCTCACTGCGGTCGTAAGCCGGCCGACAAAACTGCGAGGCGACTTGCAGGACAAAACGGCGGCGGCAGCAATTTACCGACCCTATTTTGAATTTTGGGAGGAACATTGCATGTGTGGCATTGTAGGCTATGTAGGTCCGAAACAGGCCGCTCCCTTTTTGCTTGAAGGCCTGACGAAACTGGAGTACCGCGGCTACGATTCGGCGGGCATCGCGGTCTTTGACGGCAATAAAATCAATGTGGAAAAGAGTGTGGGCCGCCTAAGTATTTTGCAAAAAAAGGTAGAAAACCACATGCCGGTGGGGACCATCGGCATCGGCCATACGCGCTGGGCGACGCATGGCCGGCCTTCGGATGTCAATTCCCACCCCCACACCGACTGCACGGGCCGGTTTGTCGTAGTGCACAACGGGATCATTGAAAACTACCTGCATATCAAAGAACGGCTCATCGCGAAAGGCCATGTTTTCGCATCGGAGACCGATACCGAAGTTGTGGCCCACCTCCTCGAGGAATATTACACCGGCGATTTTGAGGCGGCCGTGAAAAAGGTGCTGGCCGAGATTGAGGGTTCGTACGCCTTGGCCTTTATGTGCCAGGACCATCCTGATAAACTTATCTGCACGAAACAGGACAATCCGCTCGTCATTGGACTGGGCGAAGGCGAAAACTTTATCGCCTCCGACATCCCGGCGATCATCAACCGGACCCGTAAGACCTATATTCTAAGCGACGGCGAAATGGCCATCGTCACCAAAGATTCGGTATGGGTCATGAACCGTCAGGGCGTGCCGGTGACGAAAAAGATCTTCGAGGTGAATTGGGATGCCGAAGCAGCCGAAAAAGGCGGCTACGAGCACTTCATGATCAAAGAGATCTACGAGCAGCCCAAGGCCATCCGCGAGACGATGACCGGCCGCCTGGCCAAAGACGACAGCCGCGTTGTTTTCGACGAACTCAAGTGGACCAAGGAAGATGTGGCCAATATTAAAAAGATCGTCATTACTGCTTGCGGCACGGCCTTCCACGCCGGGATTGTAGGCAAGTACTATCTGGAGCAGCTTGCCCGCATTCCCGTTGAGGTCGATATTGCCTCCGAGTTCCGCTACCGGTCGCCGCTGACGGACGAACACACCCTGGCGATCGTTATCAGCCAGTCAGGGGAAACGAGCGACACCCTGGCCGCTCTCAAAGAAGCCAAGCGGCTGGGCGCCCGTACCCTTGCCATTACCAATGTGGTCGGCTCGTCGATTGCCCGGGAGGCCGATCAGGTAATCTATACTTGGGCCGGTCCGGAAATCGCCGTTGCCTCGACCAAGGCCTATACAACCCAATTGATAAGCGTGTTCATGCTGGCCCTTTATCTGGCAGAACTCAAGGGAACGCTGCCGCCCGAACGCATTCAGGAGCTCATCAAGGGTCTGCGCGCCCTGCCCGGCCAGGCCCATGAGCTGCTCGAAGACGTGGAACCGATCAAGACCTTTGCCCAGCAGTACGGCTTCAACGAAGACGTTTTCTTCATTGGCCGCTCCCTCGATTATGCCGTCGCCCTCGAAGGTTCGCTCAAATTGAAGGAAATCTCCTATATTCACGCCGAGGCCTATGCTGCGGGTGAACTCAAACACGGCACCTTGGCCCTGATCATCGAGGGCGTGCCGGTCATCGCCCTGGCCACCCAGCATGACGTTTATGAAAAAATGCTGAGCAACATTAAAGAAGTCAAGGCGCGGGACGCCGTGGTCATCGGTATTGCCATGAAGGGCGACGAAGAAATTAAAAAATACGTTGACCATACCATTTTCATCCCGGCTACCGATAAATACCTTGCGCCTATTCTTGCCGTCATCCCCCTCCAGCTGTTGGCCTACTACGCTGCCGTTACCCGCGGCGCCGACGTGGATAAACCGCGCAACCTGGCCAAAAGCGTGACGGTGGAATAGCCAAAAAAGGCAGCCCGACAGCATAATGTCGGGCTGTTTCTCTGATATGACCGATAGGGAGTGAGGTTTAGCGGCCGGGGATCCGGTCTTCGCAGGGGACGGCGGTCTGGCATTTGCCGCAGCCGTAACGGGGGGCGTAGCGTGGTTTGATTTCGTTATCCAAGTATTCGGAACAAATTTGGTGGTTTTTGCCGTTCTCGTCAATAGCCACAGGCGGGCAGCGGCGGATACACACGCCGCAACGGGTGCAGTATTCATAAATTTCCCGATAAGGCCGCACGGTTGGCTCAAGTTCCAGGCTGGTGACGATGCTGCCGACCCGGCCGGCCGAGCCGCGGGCGGTGATGAGCGAACAGTTCAGGCTTAAGGTCCCAAGTCCGGCAATATAGGCCACGTGCCGCTCCGACCAGTTGCTGCGCTTATTTATTACCTGATACCGCGCGTCCAGGGCCGGAGCAACCGCCTGCCCGCCCATATCCTTTACCCAGTTCACGAGAAATTGCCGCAGTGCTTCATTGAAGAGTTCGCCCTCGATCCGGCCGTATAGCCATTCGGTGGCCGGAAGCCCTTTACTGCGGTTGGCGATGCGTACCGCCGCGGTGAAGGGCAGGAAATAGGAAATTACCGTTTTCGCGGCGGGAAGCCACTCGCGCGGTAAGAGATGGTGGGGCCCGATGACGGTTTCTTTTTTTAATTCTGCGAATAGCGGGTCGTCGGCAGCGGCGATGCCGATCAGTGGCGAATCAAAGATCCGCAGGCCGCCGAGCGGTTCTACTACATTCAGGGGACTTTCCAAGGCAAAACGATTAACCTCTTTGGCGATATCCTCCAAAAGCAGCATGATTCACCTCGTTATTAGTAATAGGTTAGTCAATCCTAATTACATTATAATGTATAAGTGTACGAATTGTATCGTAAATTTGCCCCCAAAGTAATTGGTGATAATAATAAATAACCGGGAAGCGATTTGACGCCGTAAACCCAAGATGATAAAATAATCGCAGGAGTTAAAACTGAATAAGCGGGTTAGGTGCCCGTAGGGCTTAATAGGGAAGACCGGTGCAAGACCGGCGCGGTCCCGCCACTGTAATGGGGAGCGAACCAAATTATACCACTGAGGCCAGGCCTTGGGAAGGTTGGGGTAGCTATGAGCCAGAGCCAGGAGAACTGCCTAACTGACAATCACCGCATGACCCACGAGCGATGGGGAGGGGATTATCTAGCGCTAGTACATAATGCGTTCTTATCCCGGCTGTCATGGGCCGGGATTTATTGTTAGGAAGTTGGCGGCTTTTCAGGCTTATGCCCTGTGGCGGTTATGGGGGATAAACTATTGATACAGCTATGTAATTTGTCTACATACGAGGACGATCTACGCACTTTTGACCGTGACGGCAAAATTTTGCATAATTTTTTGCATGAGCATGATCTAGCAGGACTGGAACTATTGATTGACCAGCCATGGGAAGAACGGATAGTTCCACGGCACCTAATTAAAGGGGTCCATCTGCGTTATTGGTCTAACTGGCTGGACTTTTGGCTGGGCGACAGGCAGCAGTTAGTATT
Source organism: Sporolituus thermophilus DSM 23256 (assembly GCF_900102435.1). Classification (NCBI taxonomy): domain Bacteria; kingdom Bacillati; phylum Bacillota; class Negativicutes; order Selenomonadales; family Sporomusaceae; genus Thermosinus; species Thermosinus thermophilus. The sequence continues at coordinate 44,699 of NZ_FNBU01000013.1, forward strand.
GCAATTCGGTAATGAAGCGAACATCGTGAAGCATTACGGCGGAGCAGACCGCGCGATACTGGTCGAAAACTACCGGGCGGAAATCCAAAAAGCTATTGCCACAGGAGCCGAGTATGCCGTTTTGCATGTAAGCAACGCCCGGTTTGGGGAACTTTTTACCTACGACTTTGGCTACAGCGATGAGCAGGTAATTAATGGGACGATTGAATTGGTTAACGCCGTCATGGACGGTATAAAAAGCAATATCACGATCTTATTTGAAAACCTTTGGTGGCCTGGTCTTACCTTGTGCGACGCGAAGCTGGCCGCCCGTTTACTGGAAAAGGTGAATCATCCCTATAAAGGGTTTATGTTGGATACGGGACATTTGATGAATACCAACACGGCACTACGCACCCAGCAGGAGGGGATTAATTATATCTTGGCAACGCTTAAAAAGCTTGGCGAACTAAAAGAAGCTATCCAAGGCATTCATTTGCACTCTTCACTGTCAGGCAAATATGTACTCCGGACGATAAAAACAGCAGACGGTTCCTTTGACAAAAACCGGATTATGGCTCACATTCTGCAAATTGACCAGCATCGCCCGTTTGAACACCCTGATGTACATAGGATCGTTGATTATATACAACCCCGGTATTTGGTGCACGAATTTACGTTTCGCTGTCGCGCTGAATTGTCTCAGTACATAAGCACCCAGCAGGCGGCGCTGCAGGGGAATATTTTGGCACGAGGTGAAGTATCATGGAATTGTTAGGCCAAATAGCCGCTCTTTTTCAAAAAGGCGGATTGGTTATGTATCCTTTATTGGCTTGCTCCATTATGGTAATAGCAATAGTTATTGAACGCTGGCAGTATTATCGTACCGCTGAAACAAGCGATGAGTTTCTTGCTCTCCTGGAGAAAAAGTTAGGCGAGGACCAATGGCAGGAGGCCATGGCTTTATGCGAAAAAACGAGCGGAATAACGCCCAGAATTATTTTGAAAGTATTGCAAAAGGGCGTTCTTGACCCGGCGCTTCTCCAGAACGCACTGGAAGGTGCGGCCGCATTGGCAACTGCCCGTTTGCGGGACCGGCTCAGCTACTTGGAAACCATCGTTACGTTGGCGCCGCTGCTAGGGCTTTTGGGCACCGTTATTGGCATGATAAACTCTTTTAGCATTATGGCCATCAGATCCGGACAGCCTCACGCGATTACCGGCGGGGTAGGCGAAGCATTAGTTGCGACTGCGGCCGGACTATGCGTAGCCGTCATGGCGCTGGTGGCCCACAGCTATTTCGCGCAGCGCCTGGACCGAATCATTACCGGCATGGAGATGGCATTTACCTGCTTACTGGATGCGGCGGGGCGGAGGAAAGTAGGATGAAGCTGAGGAATTTGCGCCTTGAACGGCAGCCCAAACTCATGATAATACCAATGATTGATATTATCTTCTTTTTACTGGTGTTTTTCATGATGAGCACGTTATATATGGTTGAGCAGAAGACCATTCCGGTTGCTTTGCCGCGGGCGGCAGCGGCTCAGGCCGATATGCAGAAACAGGTAGCCATCACGGTTACCGCCCAGGGTACGATTTTCTTTGAGCGGGAAGAAGTCCCGCTGGCGCTTTTGGGCGCCCGGATACAGGCCGAGCTTGAACGGTCGGCAGACACTTCGTTTGTCCTGCGGGCAGACCACCAGGCTGAATATGGCAAAGTTATCACGGTGCTTGATGAGCTGAAAAAGGTCGGCGTTCGCCGGATTGCCATTGCGGCCGAGGCTAAGCCGAGGTGATTTATGATGGAGCAGTCACGGTGGCGACGCGCCCTAATCGTTTCCGGTTTTGTTAACTTCTTGCTGCTAATCGCGATAGGGTGGATGGCGGATTACTTTCCTGAGGGGCGGGATGCACCTTTGGAAGTAGACATTATTGCTCATGCCGGGATCACGTCCAGTATACCGGCGGCTGTTTCGCCAGTATCCTCTTTGCCGCCAACCCCTGATGCGCCGACGACAGCGCAGCAGTCGCAACCCGCCTTGAATATGGGCGAAGGGCAAAAAAACGGAGACGTAGCCGAAAGTGCGCAAAGCAATAGGGAAGGAAGTACGCCGCTTGCTGCGTCTGGCGCGATAACGAGCGATCCGGGCCAGGCTGCGGGGGTGGGGCCTTCTGCCGGGGTAGGGCGGAAAAATATACTGCCGCCACGCATTTTGCGAAAAACCGAACCGACCTATCCGGAACAAGCCAGGCGCCAGGGCTGGGAAGGGACGGTTCGGGTTAAAATTGAAATAACGGCAGAAGGGCGGGCCGGTAACGTATGGGTTGTCGGCTCTTCCGGCTATGAAATATTGGATAATGCGGCAGTTCAGGCCGTGCGCCAATGGACTTTTGTGCCGGCTAAGGACGAGAACACCGGTTTTCCCGTTTCCTGTATTACGTCATTGTCCGTCGCTTTCCGCCTAAATTCGTAATCCTTACCGTCAGATGGTTGGCGGCCAATGCCCGTAGCCAGATAAAGGCATTATATGAATAGACCCATTTTTACATAACTTAACGCGGCGGCGGAAATGATACAAAACGGGAGGTCAAAACAAATGGCTCAGCCTGGACGCAGACAAGGGTTTCTATCCTTTTTTAGCGGCTTTATTGTTGGCGTGCTTGCCATGGTTGGCGTTTTATACTTTACCGCCCCGCAACTTTTGCCGCTACCGCAGCCCAAACCCGAGACCCCGACCAAAGCGCCTTACGAGTATTATGTGATTATTGATGAAGCCACCGGGGCAACAATCATGTATGTATCGGTCGTAACTGTCAACCCCGGTGATGAACTGATTACCGAAGACAATAAACGCTATGTTGTGGTCCGGGTGGAGGAAAACCGGGCTTACGCCCGTTATGTGGAAGATGTAAAGGTCAGAACGAAAAGAGAACCAGCGCCGTAATTTATGGGTATACGATGCGACAATTGGCTAACAGACAGTAATGACCCAGTAGTTGATTAAGCTCGGCCGCTACTGGGTATTTTTTGCATTTTCCCCGCCGGTGAAACCCCAGCGGGGCTAGATATTAAGTAAAATATTCGATATTATAGGATTAGACTTCCTCTCTTACCAATTGCTTTTACGGTTTACCGGTCATGTGCAGGGCGATTCGGCGGTGGAAGGAATGAGACAATGGCAGTTAGGGATAGTGCGGATAGCTTGCGGGAACGGCTGTGGACCAGAGATTTTATTTTGATTTGCACGATTAACCTGCTCATCTTTTGCGGCTTTCAGATGCTGCTGCCGACTTTACCGGTTTATGCCAAGCACTTGGGCGGCAGTGACGCCGCGGCCGGCTTGATCGTTGGCATCTTTACCGTCGCGGCGGTCATAATGCGTCCCGTGGCGGGGCAAGCACTGGACTATTACGGCCGCAAGGGCATTTTCCTGTCCGGACTGGCCGTCTTTATCAGCGCGGTGTTGGCTTACATCTGGGCGCCGTCGCTGGGGATCCTGCTGTTAATCCGCTTTATCCACGGCTTTGGCTGGGGCGCTACCAGCACAGCCGCCAGTACGGTAGCGGCCGATATTATTCCCAAAGCCAGGCTGGGAGAGGGGATGGGATATTTCGGCTTAACTACGACGGCTGCGATGGCTTTTGCCCCGGCATTAGGCCTCTACTTAACCAGTCATTTCAGTTTTTCCGTTTTATTTTTGGTATCTGCTTTTATCGTGACGATAGCCGCTGGGTTGGCCCTCAGCATTGGTTACCGGCACATTAACGCCGCTAACGCCAAAACGGTTCTGCTGGAAAAGGTGGCGCTGCGGCCGGCGTTGGTGATCTTCTTTGTGACCATGACCTATGGTGCGATCGTAGCTTTTTTGGCGCTCTATGCTGCCCAGCAGGGCATTGGCAATATCGGCCCCTTTTTCACCGCTTATGCCACCGCTTTGGCGGTAGCCCGGCCGCTCGCCGGACGGCTTGCCGACCGGCGCGGGTTCGATATTGTCGTCATTCCCGGGCTGGTTTTGGTTATGGTAGCCATGTTCTTGCTCTACCTGGCGCAGGGTTTGGCCTGGTTCTTAGCGGCAGGCATCGTGTACGGCGCAGGTTTTGGCGCGGTGCAGCCCGGTTTGCAAGCCATGGCGGTCCTGCAGGCGCCGCCAAACCGGCGGGGGGCGGCCAACGCTACTTTTTTTATTGGCTTTGATCTTGGCATTGGCTTCAGCTCGGTGATCTGGGGCTTGGTATCCCAGCTAACCGGTTATAAGACCATGTATCTATGGACCATGGCCCCGGCCTTATTGGCCTTATCCGTATACATTGTCTTTGGGCGCCGGACGAGCCAGTTAACTCAGTGATCATTATTGTCGCCGCGCAAGGATAGCGGGGACCGCACGGGGAAACATAAAACAGAAGTTTAAATGGGGGGGTACGTATATGTTAGCTTTAAACTCGAAAAAAAATAAATTCTTTGTATTGTTTTCCGAAAGCGCCAGACTGGCCCAAAAGGGCGCCTATATCCTCCATGACGCCCTGATCCGGCCGGAAAGTCTGCCGGAAAAGGTCAAACAGGTTTTTGACCTGGAACATGAGGCGGACGAACTTAACGATGAAATTCTTGACAATCTGCACCAGACCTTTATTACCCCACTGGACAGAGAAGATATTTTCGCCCTTACCAATCAATTGGACGATATTGTCGACTATGTCGAGGACATTGTGGAGCGGATGGCCCTTTTTCGCGTTAGCAAGCCAACCGGCGGTGCCATTGAGCTCGGCAAGCTGCTCGTGTTGTGCACCGACGAATTAGTTTCAGTCTTCGATTTACTGGCCAATATCAAGGGTAATCGGGAAAAAATACTGGATCTTACGAAAAATATTGTTGAAATGGAAGAAAAGGGCGACCATATCTATCGCGAAGAAGTCGCACGTCTTTTTATCGGCAATGTTGACCCTATCGATATTATTAAGTGGAAAGAAATACTGGAATTGCAAGAGGATGCCCTTGACCACTGTGAACGGATTGCCGACCAGTTAAAAGGCGTCTTGATGAAGTACGCTTGATAAAAGTTGTAAGCATGGCGTGGGCCAAACCCAAGCAATCTTACCTGAGATGCAGGCTGCAGTTTAAAATGCAGCCTGCGTTTTTTTAGGATAAATAAAATCAATAATTAAAATGTTTATTATCGACAAAATCAATGGTATGATTAAGAGGGGGAAAAATTATGGATATACGCCATTTGGAATATTTTGTGGAAGTTGCCCGGCACAAAAGCTTTAGTAAGGCAGCCCAGGCCGCATATGTCTCACAGTCGACAATCAGCAAAATGATAAAAGATTTGGAAACCGAGCTTGGGGTGGTCCTCTTTAACCGCAATTCCAAATATGTCGAGCTGACTGACGCGGGAGAAATACTGTTTTCTCAGGCGCAGCATGTTGTGTCGCTGTTTCAGAATATTACTGCCGAATTCGAAAGCATGGTTAAGCTGGAAAAGGGCAAAGTCAGTATTGGCCTCCCGCCGATAACGGGGGCTACGGCCTTTGCGGAGCTGCTCGGCGAATTCCGGCGGACCTATCCCAATATTGATATTGTCCTGTTTGAGTATGGTTCGAAAAAAGTTGAACTTGCCATCCAGGACGGGTCGCTCGATATCGGTGTAATATGCAGTCCGAGCAATAATGAAAACTACGAAGTGATCGAATTTACGCAAGATCCTTTGCGGGTCATCATGCATCCTAACCATCCCTTGAGCCAGTATCCGGAGGTCGACTTTGCCCTTCTCGCTGACGAGGCCTTTGTCTTATACCGTGAAGACTTTAGTCTTCATGACGCAATTATCGACCGCTGCCGTCTTGCCGGGTTTCAGCCGAATGTTATTTTCGAGACGTCCCAACGGGAATTGATGACCCAAATTGTTGCCGCCAATCTTGGCATTGCCCTCTTGCCCAGCAAAATTTGCGAGCAGTTGGACCCTAAAACCATTGTTGCGGTTCCGCTGGCCGACCCGCAGCTCTTTCTCCAAATGTCGATCATTTGGAACAAGCGGCGCTATCTGTCCCATGCCGCCCGCTTGTGGTTAACTTTTGTCCGGAACCATTTGGCAAAGAGCGGGGACTTGACTTGACTAACGGTGCACCTATTTATAAAATAAAATGAGTAATAGCCTACCTTTTGGAACTAAATATTGGGCAAACCCGTCGAAAGGCGGGGACGCAAAGCTATAGGGTCTAAGGACTTCTTGTCTATGATTGCCAGCTGCCGGTTAAGGAATTAACTGATTTTATTTAGGCAGCATTAGTCTGCCTTTTTTATTTTTGCAAAAAACAAAGAGGAGGCGGCATATGACGAACCTACTTTCCCGGTTTCCGATGAGGACTAAACTACTATTGATCTTCGCTCTGGTTGCGCTGGTTCCGCTGGTAGTTCTAAGCAGCATCACTTCCTACCAGACTTATCAGAAAGACGTGCAGAGTACATATGAGGACAATAAGCGGATGGCGGCAGCTTTGGCCGGTGAAACTGAAAGCATGATCCAGTCCTTGATTGATGTTTTGCGGCTAATAAGTCAGACCCCGCAACTTATGAGCATGGATCCGGCGCAACAAGTTCCGCTGTTAAAGCTGGTTAAACAGCAATATGCTGATTTCACCAATGTTTATGTGGCCGATGCGACCGGACGCCAGATTGCCCGCGATGCGGGCGAGCCTGTCAACATCGCCGACAGGGCTTATTTCCAGGCAATAATGAAGGGGGCGCCGGTAGCCGTAAGCGATGCCTTAATTTCTAAATTAACCGGACGGCCTACCGTAATTATTGGCGTTCCGGTGAAGAATTCCCAAGGGGAAGTGGTAGGCGCCGTGTGTGCTACCGTCGATCTGGGGAGACTTGATGCCAAAGCCCGGGCGATCAAACCGGGCGAAACCGGATATGCCTTTATTACTGACAACACGGGCAGGCTGATTTCACACCCGGTAAAGAATTTTGTCGACAGCCTTAAGAATGTCAGCGATTTGCCGCCGGTAAAAGAGGCCGTTGCCAAGACAACCGGCTTTATCACCTATGAATTTGAAGGTGAAAAGAAACTGGCCGGCTATGCTTTTGTTCCCAGCACCGGCTGGGGCGTAATTATTCAGCTGCCGGAAAAGGAAGCATTAGCCGGCGCCCGCCGTCAGCTCTTGGTATCGGGTGCAATGGTAGGGGCAGTGACACTGGTGATCATCGTTATCGCCATGACCGTTGCCCGGTCGGTTGCCCGGCCAATCGGCCAGGTAGTGGAATTTACCCGCGCGGTGGCCCAAGGGGATTTTACGCAGAAGCTGCCGGTGACCGGCCGTGACGAAACTGCCCAGTTGGCTATAGCCTTTAACACCATGACTGACCAGTTGAAAGAACTGGTAAAGAAGATAAATGCCAATGCCGAGCATTTAGCCGCTTCAAGCGAAGAGCTTACGGCCAGTGCCGACCAGTCTTCGCAGGCAGCCGGCCAGGTAGCCGCTTCCATCACTGGTGTGGCTAAAGGCGCTGAACGGCAGCTGGCTGAGCTGGAAAGTACCACAGCGGTGTTGCAGGAGATGTCGGCGAGTATTCAGCAGGTGGCGGATAATGCCAATCTGGTTGCGCGTCAGGCGGACCAGGCGGCCGGTAAGGCCCAAAACGGCAGCAGTCTGGTAGACCAGGCGGTCGGCCAGATGGCGCAGATTGAGCAGACCGTAGCCGCATCCGCCCAGGCGGTCACCAGTCTTGGTAACCGGTCCGACCAGATCGGCCAAATTGTGGATACTATCGCCGGCATTGCTAGTCAGACAAACCTGCTGGCCCTGAATGCCGCCATTGAGGCGGCGCGCGCCGGGGATGCGGGCCGCGGTTTTGCCGTTGTTGCCGAGGAAATAAGAAAACTGGCTGAACAGTCGCAGGAAGCGGCTAAACGGATTGCCGCTTTGATTAGCGAAGTCCAGGGAGAGACGGAAAAAGCGGTAGTGGCGATGGAAAGCGGAAACCAGGCCGTCAGGATGGGGGCGGAAGTCGTCAATACCGCCGGCCAGACCTTCCGGGAAATTGTTAGTTTGGTTACAAGAATATCTAGCCAAATCAAAGAAATTACCGTGGCTATTGACCAGCTCGCTGCCGGCAGTCAGCAGATTGTGGGGGCGGTTGCGCACCTTAATGAGCTAGGCAAAGAGACGGCCGCAGAAGCGCAGACCGTGTCGGCGGCGACGGAAGAACAGTTGGCGTCGGCGGAAGAAATCGCATCCGCCAGCCAGGCGCTTGCCAGGTTGGCCCAGGAGTTTCAGCAGTCTGTCAGTGTCTTTCGGGTTTAAAAACCCTGAACTGCTTTACCACTTCGGACATCGGTCAGCCTGGGCAATCGGAATTTTTTCAGCAGGAAACCCGCAAAGGAGATAGAAAGTTACGAACAGACGCTGCCAGAGCAGCGTCTGTTCGTTTTATGGTCAATAATGACGAGAAACCGTTCTTTATTCTTTGCACCAGTTCAGGTTCCAGAAAGAGGGGCAAACTCAGGGCCGGGCCGCGAGCAGCAGGACGAGGGCTGTTACCGCCTACCAAGGTTTTCACGTATTCATCAGGGTTCAGGCCGGAAGGATAAATTAAGTCACAAAGGTATTGACGGGGTAAAAGTATTTTATTACAATAAAAATATATTTAAATATTTAAATATGATGATAAAAAAGGGGTTCGATTTTATGCTCCAGTATATTGCCGATTATCTTACGTACCGGGTTTTTCAACTCGCGCCCGGCAGCAAGCTGGCCGACGCCACTAATTTTTTCATCTACGATACCATGAAAATATTCTTCATGCTGGCCGTGATTGTCTTCGTTGTGGCGATTATCCGCACCTACTTCTCGCCGGAGCGAACAAGACAAATCCTCAGCCATAAGCGGGAATTTTTCGGTAACATCTCCGCCGCGCTGCTAGGCATAGTTACGCCCTTCTGTTCGTGTTCGGCGGTTCCGTTATTTATCGGTTTTCTTGAGTCGGGAGTGCCGCTGGGGGTAACGTTTTCCTTTCTGATTTCGTCGCCGATGGTGAATGAGATCGCGGTAGTCCTTTTATGGGGCATGTTTGGCTGGCAGATTGCCGCCATTTACATGCTTTCCGGCATAACGGTCGCGATTATCGCCGGAGTAGTAATTGGTAAACTGAACCTGGAGCACCTGGTAGAGGAATACGTGTTGCAAATGAAAGCGGGGCAGGGGCAGACGACGGCTGCCAGTGTCGCTTTTCGCGAGCGGGTGGACTATGCTTGGGGCTATACCGGCGAATTATTGCGCAAGATTTGGCCCTATGTGGTTGTCGCCATTGCTATCGGCGGTTTCATTCACGGTTATGTGCCTGAGGACTTTTTAGTGCAATACGCGGGGAAGGACAACTGGTTTGCCGTCCCGCTGGCCGTAGTCATCGGCGTACCCCTTTACTCCAATGCCGCCGGCACCATCCCCATTGTCTACGCGCTGGTAGAAAAGGGCATGAGCATTGGGACGGTGCTGGCCTTCATGATGTCGGTGACGGCGCTGAGTCTGCCGGAGATGATTATTCTCCGCAACGTGCTCAAGCCGAAGCTCATCGCCGTTTTTGTCGGCATTATGACAGTGACCATCATCTTTACCGGATACCTGTTTAATGCAATTCTATAATAGGAGGGACAATTAAATGAGCAGCAAAAAACGCGTCCTATTTTTATGCACCCACAATTCGGCGCGGTCGCACCATAGTTTTCCCGACCCGTCGGCTTTGACCGGCGCTGACGCGGAGATAATGGCCGGCGTGGCTAGGGTACGAGACCAAATCAAACAATGGATTGTCGATACCTTCGGCAGGGAAGAGTAAGGAGGCGTCAGGCAAAGCGCCGCCAAAGCAGATGGCCTAGATACAACAAGGTCAACAGTACCGGTTGGTGGACGAGATAGATGAAGAGCGAATGCCTGCCGAGCGTTGCCAGCCACACGACTCGAGGGGGACCGGGTATTCGGCTCAATTTTCCTTTGTATAATGTCCGGCCAAGGGCGGTTCCTAGCAGGAAGACTCCGGTCCAGGGAAAGATTGGATAATAGTCCAACGAGGTAAAGTTTTTCGGCATGATGCCAAAGGGCAGGAAAAAGGAATGGGAAACGGCATTTGTTTTGGCCAGCTGCCCTAAAGCCAGAAAAACGAAAGCAAGGAATGTCACGATAGCGGGGTGAACCCGCCGCAGGCAATGCCCCAGCACCATGCTGACGCCCAGCAAATGTAAAATACCGAAACGGATATAGGTCTGGGGATTATACAGGTAGGTTATAGCCGTAAGGACCATGCCCCATGTGAAAACAGCCACCGCTCGCCGTAGCGGGCGGCGGCCGAGAACGGTGCTTATGCCGGACAGAAGCATAAACAGCAGGGCCGATGAACGGCCGACCCAGAACCAAAAACCGCTCAGGTATTCCAGTTTGGCGCCATAGAAATCTTTTAGATCTACAACAAGGTGGAACACGACCATGAGGACAATGGCCAGGCCCCTTAGGACGTCAATCTCCCAAATCCTGTCGCTAGTCATAACATCCCCCAAAACCGAAACTGGGCCGCTAAAGAGCGGTCCATTCTTTTTTCGCTTCTTTTTGCCCGATACCTCCAGGCCGCCCCTTACTCCTTTTACTTTTCCCACCTCGGTATGGCCTATGATAAAACCTATGATAAAAAGTGAAGAGTCTATCTTAGGCGGTTGTTAATATGATATAGTGAAGGGCAGTATAGGTCTAACAAAAAGGAGGCCTTTACATGGCAAAATGTTATGTGCTCGATACGAACGTGCTGCTCCATTCGCCTAATGCACTGTTCGCTTTCAACGAGCACACCGTCATCATTCCCGAGGTGGTCATCGAAGAACTTGACCGGTTTAAGAAAGAAGCAACCGAACGGGGGGCTAATAGCCGCCATGTCAGCCGTATCATTGATAACCTGCGGGAAAAAGGCAACTTGCTGGAAGGCGTTCCTCTCAATGATTACGGCGGTATCTTACGGCTGGAAAGCAACCATACCAACACTGAGCTGCCCGTCTACTGGGACCGTGACAAGGCCGATAACCGTATCCTCCAGGTTTGTAAAGGGCTTAGCGAAGCGAATAATCACACAGTTTTGGTTAGCCGTGACACCAATATGCGGGTGAAGGCTTCCATCCTCCAAATACAGGCCGAAGATTTCCGTAACGACAAAGTAGCAAGCATTGAGCACCAGTATACCGGCCGGGCGGTCGTATACACGTCGAGTAGCGTAATCAATGAGTTTCACCGCGATGACATCAACTGCCTCGATCCCGCTGACCTTGCCGTTTATGATGAAGGCTACGGCCGACTCGTCCCGCCGGACCTGGTTACGAATCAGTTTTTGCTTATTCGCTCCACCGATAACGATCGCCACACGGCCTTAGGCCGGTTTGACGGAGAGAAGGTAGTGCACCTGCGTTATCGAAACCGTAATCCTTTTGGGATTACGCCCCGCAATATCGGTCAGATTTTTATGCAGGAATGCCTGATGATGAGCGCCGAGGAGGCGCCGCTGGTCATTATCAAGGGCCCGGCCGGTACGGCCAAGACTTTTTACTCCCTGGCCGTCGGCCTGTATAAACATTTGGACGTGCGGCCCCGCGAGTATCATCGCATTCTTATTTGCCGGCCCAATACGATGATGGACGAAGGCATAGGTTTTCTTCCTGGCACCGAGGCGGAGAAAATTGAGCCTTACATGCGGTCAATCAAGGACAATCTCTTTACCCTGGTGGCCGGCAATACAATCACGGAAGAGAAAGACATCGCCCAAGCCGAAGAAACGGTTAACATGCTCTTTGACAAGCGCATCATTCAAACTGAGGCCTTAGCCTATCAGCGCGGGCGGTCGCTGCAAAAATACTGGGTAATTTTCGATGAAATGCAAAATGCCACCCCCCGCCAGGCTAAAGCGGTGCTGACCCGTCCCGGTTTGGGGACAAAGATGATCCTTCTCGGCGATCCTGCCCAGATAGATAATCCTCTCCTCGACAGCCAGTCTAACGGCCTAAGCTACGCCAGTGAAAAAATGCTGGGCTCCAAACTTTGTTTCCAGGTAACACTGCTGCCGGACGAATGTGAACGCTCGCCGTTGGCGGCTGAAGCGGCCGTGCGGCTATAGGCGGATACCGAACTCCTGCCAAAAGCGGGAGTTTTTTTGTTGGATTTTTGGGCAATTGTGGCAAAACCATCTCTGTAATACCTTTACGCGCGGCCGGCGCCGGTGGTATTATTAAAACATATATCTATTAATATTAAATATTGGTAAAAATACGACATTTACCAGTTGTATATTTGACGGCTGCCCGCTCAGCCGGCCCAGAGGGAGGGAAAATATGATCGGTTGTACCAAATTACTGTGCGGCACGGCGACGGTGTCCGATATCGTAAAGTATGGACGGCGCGCGCACAATTTGCCGCCGCAGATGCTGCAGTTTTCGTCTGATGCTACTCCTATCGTCGTCTGGAATATGACTAACCGCTGCAACCTGTCGTGCCAGCACTGCTACATCAGCGCTGAGGATCGGGAGTACGCCGGTGAATTAACGACGGAAGAGGCAAAAGCATTCATCGACGACTTGGCGGCCATGAAGGTGCCGGTACTGCTTTTTTCCGGCGGGGAACCACTGGTACGGTCCGACCTGTTTGAGCTGGGGGCCTATGCCCGCGACCGCGGCATTCGTCCGGTTATTTCTACCAACGGCACGCTGATTACGCCGCCGGTAGCCGAGCGGATCCGAACCACAGGCTTTCAGTACGTCGGTGTCAGTCTCGACGGCAACGCGGAAGTCCATGACCGTTTCCGCGGCCGCAAGGACGCTTTTGCCGAAACAATCGCCGGCATTCGCAATTCGCTTGCCGCCGGCAATAAAACCGGCATTCGCTTTACGGTCAATAAGCTCAATTACCATACTCTGCCCGAGGTGCTTGACCTTGTGGAGCGGGAAAAAATCCCCCGCTTTTGCTTGTACCACCTGGTTTACGCCGGCCGCGGCCGGTGGATGGCCGACCTTGACATCTCGGCTGAACAGAAGCGGCAGTTGATTGAGTTCTTAATTGAAAAGACGCAGGACTTCCACCGCCGCGGCGTGGAAACCGAGATTTTAACAACCGATAATCATGCCGACGGCATCTATATTCTCCAATATTTTGAACGCCACCAGCCCGAGCGGGTCAACGAGGTGCGCCAATTACTGGAAATGCATGGCGGTTGTTCGGCCGGGCAGAAAATGGCCAATGTGGATCCCCAGGGCTATGTGCATGCTTGCCAATTTTGGGGCCATAAGTCGCTGGGCAATGTGCGGGAAAGGCCGTTCAGCCAGATCTGGCAGCACACCCAGGACGAGTTTCTGCTCAAACTGCGTGATAAAAGCAGCCATGTCGAAGGGCGCTGCGGCGAGTGCCGCTACAAGCGTCTGTGCGGCGGCTGCCGCATCCGGGCGGAGGCGGCAACCGGCAATCTGTGGGGCGAAGATCCGGCCTGCTATCTGACCGACTGGAAGGAGTAAGGGGTCATGATTATTTCCTGGAATACTACCCAGGCCTGCAATATTAATTGCCTGCACTGCTATCGCGATGCCGGGGCCAAACGGGCTGATGAGCTAACTACGGCGGAAGGTAAGAAGCTGCTTGGCGAAATTGCCAAAGCCGGGTTTAAGATTATGATTTTAAGCGGTGGTGAACCACTGCTTAGACCTGACCTTTACGAGCTGATCCGGCATGCCCGCGCGGTGGGACTGCGGCCGGTTATTGGTACTAATGGCACCCTTATTACGCCGGAGGTAGCGAAAAACCTTAAGGATGCCGGCCTGGCCGTGGCCGGGATTAGCATCGACAGTCTTGACCGGTCGCACCACGATCATTTTCGCGGTTGCAGCGGCGCCTGGGAGCAAACGCTGCGCGGCATTGAGGCCTGCCGGCAGGCGGGGCTGCCGTTCCAAATTCACACAACCGTCACCAGCTGGAACGAACACGAAATCCTGGCCATTACCGACAAAGCGGTTGAACTTGGCGCTATTGCCCATCACATCTTTTTCCTGGTGCCGACCGGCCGGGGCAAAGATATTGAGGACACGACGCTAAAGACGGCGCAGTATGAGGCATTATTGGAACGAATCCTGGACAAGCAGGCTCGGGTGCCGATCGAGATTAAGCCTACCTGCGCGCCGCAGTTCATGCGCATTGCCCGCCAAAAAGGCATGGCGATGCGGTACACGCGGGGCTGCCTGGCCGGTACGTCGTACTGCGTTATTTTGCCTAACGGCGATGTTCATCCCTGTCCTTATCTGCCCATCCGGGCGGGCAATGTCCGCGATACCGCTTTTGATGTACTGTGGCAGACCAGTCCGCTCTTTGGCGAGCTGCGGAGCGGAGCCCTCAAGGGTGCCTGCGGCCGCTGCGGTTTTACCGACATCTGCGGCGGCTGCCGGGCCCGCGCTTATTACTACTCTGACGGCGATTATCTGGCGGAAGAGCCCTGGTGCAGCTATGGGCGGTAGTTTACTTCCGGGTTAACGCAAGCTGGCAGGGGCCGCCCGGCTAGGCCGGCCAGCAGGTTATCGGCGGTAAGCATGGCCATGCGGTCGCGCGTCTCGTGGGTTGCGCTGCCGATATGGGGCGTAATGAGGACGTTGGGCAGGGTAAGAAGGGGATGGTCGCCGGGCAGCGGTTCGGGGTCGGTGACATCGAGGGCGGCGTAGGCAATTTGGCCTTCTTTCAGGGCGTCGTAAAGGGCTTGGGTGTCGACAAGGCCGCCGCGGGCGGCATTGATAAAGTAGGCTGTCCGTTTCATTTTGGCAAACTCGGCGCGCCCGAACATGCCCCGGCTGGCGGGTGACAAGGGAACGAGGACGACGATGCAGTCGGCCTGGGCTAAGAGGTCGTCAAACGCGACATAGGCGGCGCCCAGGTGTTCGTCGTCGGCGCGGCGGCTGCGGTTGTGGTAGATAACTTGCATGCCGCAGGCCCTCGCCCGCCGGGCTACCGCGGCGCCGATCCGGCCCATGCCGACGATGCCTAACGTTTTGCCATACAGGTCGATGCCGAAGGGCACGTCATGATTGTTGAGCCACCGTCCGCTGGCCACCTGGTTCCAGCCTTCATGAATGCGGCGGGCGGCGCAGAGCAGTAAGCCGAAGGTAAGGTCGGCCGTCGCTTCCACCAGTACGCCAGGCGTGTTGCCGAACGGGATGCCGCGGCGGGTGCAGGCGGCAATGTCCACATTGTCGTAACCGACCGAGGCTTGGGCGATAACGCGCAGGTGTGGCGCGTGGGCCAAGAGTTCGTCGTCGACTCGCACGTCGCCGGTGGAGACAAGGCCCTCGGCGTCAGCCAGCCACTCATAGAGCAGGTTGCGGGGAATGGGCTCAATTTTATCCCACTGGCGGACGTGACACTCGCTGTTTATTTTGGCAAGGGCGCAGGCACGCATTTTACCGGCGACGACAACTTGATACTTTTTCACGGCTAAGCCTCCTCGCATTGAATGTATATTTTTTATTCCGCGAACAGGTAAAAAATCCCTGTCTATTCCGTAAAGCATCACAGGGAACCCTGCGCTGAAAGGGAGGGGGCTGTTGAAAAGATGGGACACTCCTGGGATCTCACCATCCTCGGCCTGGTGGGGGTAGACGGCGTAAGCGACCCGCTGCTGGTGAAAAAAAGCAAATAAAACGGCAAAAGCGCCCTGTTTGGGGCGCTTTTTGCCGGGGCCGTTTACCGTCGCTGCCCAGGACTATGTACTGCAGCCTTCTTTGCAGTGCGTAACAGGACGCAGCATCATCCAAATGGTCGCCATAAGCTGCCCTCCTTTCTTTAAAGTACTACATACTTATGAGTGGCAATGAACAAATATGTTGGTAATGTAAGACAATTTAGGCCAAGCGCAAGCCCTACCTCCTTACCAGAATTAACAACATTTTGAAGTTTTCCACGGCATCAAGACCATGGGGGACGTCAGCCGGCATGACAACGGCCTCGCCTTTCTTGGCCCGCAGCTTTTTATCGCCAATGGTAATTTCCGCTTCGCCGTCCAGCATATACACCATGGCGTCGCCAGGGGCGGAATGGGTGCTGACTCCTTCCCCTTTGGCAAAGGCAAATAAGGTCATACTCAGTGCGTCGTTTTGGACAAAGGTCAGACTAATCACCTGGCCGGGCTGGTATTTTACTAAATCGGCCAACTCCACGGCGCTGGCGAATTCAATGTTTTTAATGAATTTTTTTTCCATTACCGT
The DNA here is from genome assembly GCF_900102435.1 of Sporolituus thermophilus DSM 23256. Classification (NCBI taxonomy): domain Bacteria; kingdom Bacillati; phylum Bacillota; class Negativicutes; order Selenomonadales; family Sporomusaceae; genus Thermosinus; species Thermosinus thermophilus. The sequence goes on from NZ_FNBU01000013.1 coordinate 60,940, forward strand.
ATTCCTCCTTAGCGCCTGGCGGCGCTTTTCTTTTGCTTTTATTTTACTCCCTAATATTCCCCGTTGCTGTGATGGTCATCACGGTGACAAAAACAGTAGTGCCGCATATTATAAGGCGTAAAGGCAAAGACGCCGACCGGCTGCTTTGGGTAAGCAGCCGGGCGGCGTTTATTTAATTGAAGGAGTGAGAATTTCATGTGCGGGATTACCGGATGGATCGATTGGCAGTCCGACCTTACCAAGGCCCAGCCTGTCCTGGCGGGCATGGTGAAGACGCTGGCCGCCCGCGGGCCCGATGCCGAGGGCATGTATTTCGCCTCCCATGCCGCCTTGGGCCATCGCCGCCTGAGCGTCGTCGATCTGGAAGGGGGCAAACAGCCGATGCTGCGCCGGCGCGGCGATAGGACCTGCGTCGTCGTTTATAACGGTGAACTTTATAACACGCCGGAGCTGCGGCGCGAATTGGCCGGGTGCGGCCATACGTTTTTCACCACCTCGGATACCGAAGTGCTGCTATTAGCTTATATGGAATGGGGAGAGGCTTGTGTCGATAAGTTTAATGGCATTTTCGCATTCGCCGTGTGGGACGAACAGGCGCAGCAGCTTTTTTTGGCCCGCGACCGCCTGGGGGTTAAGCCGCTCTTTTATGCTGAGCGGGGATCGGGTTTGATTTTTGGTTCCGAACTCAAAGCGCTCCTGGCTCACCCTGCTGTCAAGCCCGAGATTGATGCCGAAGGGGTGGCCGAAGTCTTTATGCTCGGACCGGCGCGCACGCCAGGACATGGCATTTTCCGCGGTGTAGCCGAACTGAAGCCGGGCTGGTGTATGGTCTACAACCGGGAGGGCAAACGCCTGTGGCCGTATTGGTCGCTGGTTTCCCAGCCTCATCCGGATGATTTCCGGACGACGGTGCAGACAGTGCGTGACCTCTTGCAGGACGCTGTCCACCGCCAGCTTGTCGCCGATGTGCCGGTATGCACGCTGCTTTCCGGTGGCCTCGACTCCAGCGCTTTAACAGCCTTCGCGGCTCAAAGCTGCCGGGAGGCGGGACAGGACCGGCTGGTCACCTATTCCGTCGATTATGTCGATAATGATAAATATTTCCGGGCTACTTCCTTTCAACCTAACGATGACGCACCCTGGGTAGAGCGCGTGGCCAACTATTTTAATACTTGCCACCGCCGCATCGTCCTCGATAATACCGAATTGGCCGATGCCTTGGCTAAGGCAACGGTGGCCCGCGACCTCCCCGGCATGGCTGACGTGGATACTTCGCTGCTGCTTTTTTCCCGCGAAATCAAAAAAGGCGCTACTGTCGCCTTGTCAGGCGAGTGCGCCGATGAGGTCTTTGGCGGTTATCCCTGGTTTCGTCAGCCCGATATGATTGACGCCGACACCTTCCCTTGGTCGCGGCTGGTCAAGATGCGGACCACCTGGCTGTCACCCGAGGTACGGGCTGCCATCAGGCCGGAGGAATATGTGGCTGACCGTTACCGGGAGGCGCTGGCCGAAGTGCCGCGGCTGCCGGGCGAGGACGCGCGCGCGGCGCGGATGCGGGAAATTTTTTATCTCAGTCTGACCCGGTTTATGCCTACTTTGCTGGACCGCAAAGACCGCATGAGCATGGCCTTCGGCCTGGAGGTACGGGTGCCGTTTTGCGACCACCGGCTGGTTGAGTACGTATGGAATGTGCCGTGGGAAATGAAAAACTATCAGAATCGCGAAAAAGGGCTGCTGCGGTGCGCTCTGGCCGGGTTACTGCCTGATGAGGTACTATGGCGGCGGAAAAGCCCCTATCCCAAGACCCATAATCCGGCTTATCTGGATAAGGTGCGGGCCGAAGCGCTGGCACGCTTAAGCGACCCGGCATCACCGCTCAGGCCGCTGGTTGACGAAGCCAAAATCCGGGAAATGGCCCATTCCGATTTTGCTGTTTCGCCGCTGCCATGGTTTGGTCAGCTTATGGGCGGAGCCCAGCTCTTTGCTTATCTCATTCAGGTTGATACCTGGCTGCGGCATTACCGGGTCCAGGTGCGCTAGGCATGTCAGACGATACATTTTAGCTTAAAGTCCAGCGCGTCACAGGAAACGAGGTAGCAGGCGGCGCCGCCGAAAATACCGGTCGGCGCGGTGTGGATGGCTTCGTCATGGAGGTGGCCGAATACGCAGATTTCCACGCCGAACTCTTCCATAAGGTCGGTAAAGCCGCTCGGTTCATGGCGATCATTGACCGGCGGATAATGCAGCATCAGGATGTGGCGGCGGTAGCCGGCCTGGACGGCGGCGGTAAGGGTGGCGCGGACCCGGTTTAGCTCCCGTAGGTAGATAGGCATGTCCTCGGCTTCAATAAAAGAGCGGTCGCCGGGACAGGTCCATCCGCGGCTGCCGCAAATGGCAAAGGGACCGGCGGGTGTAAAGGTGTTGTGGAGAAAAGTGATTTGGCCGCCTACCACCCGCGTCATCTTGGAAACAGTCTGCCACCAATAATCATGATTGCCGCGCACGATGACCTTGCGGCCAGGCAAGGCGTCGATGGCCCGCAGGTCGGGCAGAGCTTCCTCCAGCTTCATGGCCCAGGAAATATCGCCAGGCAGGAGGACAATATCATCGGGCGTTACTTTTTCCAGCCAATCCGCTTTGATTTTCGTCCAGTGATCGTGCCAGTGTTCGCCGAACACCGACATGGGTTTGAACGGCGGGTCGCCGGAAAGATGCAAGTCGGAAATGGCAAAAATATGCATAGTGCTGTTCCTCTTAAAAACAAAGTTTTATGAATTTGGCATGATTTTCCTAACATGACGGCTTTGCTAACAGGATAACCTAAAACCAAGGCGATTAAACGGACAGGAGGCATTGGCGGTCATGGCAGAAGATAAGGTTAACAAAGTACCGGCCCAGCGGCAGGAACCGGGGCTGGATTATACGGTTAACAGCGCGGTTGACCCATCGCTGCAGGAAGAGAGCAAACGCACCATCAACTATCTGGTCCACCGCATGCTCTGGGATCAAATGGATAAAGTCGATTTAGACGACCTTGCCATTTCCGGCAAAGGGACGATGGAAGTACAGGATGACTTGTAAACAGGCGCAAAAGCCTGTTTTTTTATATTCTCTCCGTTACCTTTCCCATTTCCCGTCGTTTAATCCGGTAGAGCGCCACGAAACCAGCAATTTTTGCCAGGGGGTGACTAATCAGTCAAGATTTGCTATAGTATAACTATCGGTTATTTTACATAAGGAGGAGATATACCATGACAAGAAAACAACTGCTAAAAGCAACTGCGCTGATTGCGATTATCGTGCTGGTGGCGCTGCTGGCCGGCTGCGGCGGTGGCGGCCCGACCGCGAAGCGGCCGACCGGGCTGGCGCCTGACGCCGTTGTGCAGGCTTTCTTTAATGCGGCTAAAAATAACCGGCTTAATGAAGCTGCTCTCTACGTCACGCCTGATTCCCGCCGCGATACGCGGGCCGTGATCGATTTTCTCAGCGGACAAAATGGTCTGGCTGAACTTAAGCAGGCCAACCTGATAACAGTGAAGAAGGTGGCCGAGCAGGGCAATTATGCCGTAGTTCTGGCGACTTTACAGCCGGAGCCGAACAGCTTCAACCTTTCGGTGAAACCGGTCGGCCTGGAAAAAATTGACGGAGAGTGGTACATCGTCGACTTTAATAATATTTACGAAAATGCCAAATACAAAGTATTAGAACAGCTCTTGAAAAATATTTAAGCTGAGGCGGGAAACCGCCTCTTTTTTGTTTGGCGAACTCAGCACCTTTAGTGCCGCCGCTGCATAGAATATTATGTAAAAAATTAGGGGGAGGGAAAGCGATGTTTGAAGAGCAGGAACGCAAGCCGGGACACGATGATGAAGGCCGCCACGGGGTGCATGTGCATGGGTACAATACGCTGACCGAAGTTGCCGACGAGCACCAGCATGCGATTATGGGCGTTAGCGCGCCGGCCCGGTTGGCGGAAGGGTCACATATTCACCGCGTGCGGGGCCGTACCAGTTTCCACGACAACCACTGGCATTGGTACGATGTTCTGTCTGGCCCGGCGGTTGCCATGCCTGGTGGACAGCATATTCACTACTTTACCGGGGAGACTAGCTTCGACGACGGCCATACTCACTGCTTTAGCGGCGTGCTGGGGCTTAGTCCTGACGTGATGGATGAGTGCGACGACAATAAGTATTATATGATGAAGCCTAAATACCCGAAACGGGACTAAAGTTTTCTTCGCTTGTATCATAAGACGACCGGCGCCTGGTTACAAGCGCGGCCGTCTTTTTTATTCGCCGAATGTTATCCGGGCGTATTATGATGTGTTCAAAGAGCAGGCATAGCAGCCTGCCGGTCTGGTTCCGCCAACTATTGTATTACAGTTTTATAGAAAAACCAAGTCCAGAATAGAATATATGGTACGATAAACACACGCTGATTAAAATTTAATAATCATCCGCCTGGGAAGTATTATTATTTTTTCGATTCATTTCCAGATTGCCTATATGGTAAAATGGTTGGTAAACCGCAGCGCCGGAAATATCCAAACTAAAATCTATAACAGAAGACAGGAGTGGAGGATAGTTGAACCAGGATACGGAAGCGCGTTTAAAGAAAGATATCGGTCTCATTGTCGCTATGTCCATTGTTATTGGTTCGGTCATCGGTTCCGGCATTTTTATGAAACCCGGGCGGGTTATCGCCGCTGCCGGCGATTCTACTATGGCGCTGTGGGCATGGGTATTGGGCGGCGTCATCACCTTGGCGAGCGGTCTTACGCTGGCGGAAGTAGGCGCCCAGCTTCCCCGGACCGGCGGACTGTACGTCTATCTGGAAGAGGTATACGGACGGGTCTGGGGCTTCCTCTGCGGTTGGGTCCAGACGCTAATTTATGGTCCGGCGGTCATCGGGGCGTTGGGACTGTATTTCGGTTCGTTAATGGCCCACTTTTTTGGTTTGGGTGACGAAACAAAATTTACGATCGGGATTATTACCATTGCGCTGCTCGCGCTGGTCAACGCTTTCGGCGTCAAGTACGGAGGTTTCATCCAGGCCGCAGCCACCGCCGGCAAATTGGTTCCCATCATTCTCATTGCCATTTTTGGCCTACTTTGGGGCAACGGCCAAATTTGGGACATGCCCAGCGGCCAGGCGGAACGCACCGGTATAGGGGCTGCCATTTTAGCCACGCTGTGGGCGTATGACGGCTGGATGCTTGTTGCGTTTGTGGCCGGTGAGATGAAAGAGCCGGCTAAGCTATTACCTAAGGCTATCGTCGTAGGGCTCTCCGTGGTCATGGTTGCTTACCTTACGGTAAACATGGCCTTGCTCCATGTGTTGCCGGCGGCGGAAATCGTCCGGCTTGGCCCAAACGCAGCCGGGACGGCGGCCGGCGTTCTCTTTGGCGACATGGGTGGCAAACTGTTGAGTATTGGCATTCTGGTGTCGATTTTCGGCACGCTCAACGCCAAAATTCTGACCTTTCCCCGCGTGCCCTACGCCATGGCCGAGCGGGGCCAACTGCCCGCGTCTGGTCTGTTTGCCCGGGTCCATCCTGAATACGGCACGCCCATTTGGGCTACAGTGCTGCAGGTTGTATTGGCTGTACTGCTTATGACGGTCGGCGACCCGGACAGGTTGTCCGATATCGCCATTTTTGCCATTTATATCTTCTTTGTGCAGGCCTTTTTCGCTATTTTCCGGCTGCGCCGACGCACCTCACCCGACCAGCGCCCTTACAGTGTGCCGGGTTATCCGTTTGTCCCCCTTATTGCCATTGTCGGTTCGGGCTTCATCCTGGCAACGACCTTAATTGACAATCCGCTGGATACGTTATACGCCCTGGCCCTACTGGCGGCCGGACTACCGGTGTACTGGCTGTTAGGTAAATCCGGCAAGAATAATCAATAATTTTCGTCTACGTCATCGGACTGTTGACCTGCCAAGTCGACAGTCCCTTTTTCTAATAAATAGTTTTATGGCAAAAAGCATCGTCATTTTTCTTGAGCGGCAGGGAATGGTATAAGGAGCGAGAATTGTTTTAATGGTTATCAGACATAGTTTATTTTTAACAAGGGTGGAGTCCGATGGAACGTTGCGCCTGGGTGACGGACGACCCGCTGTACTTGGCCTATCACGACCAAGAGTGGGGCGTGCCGGTGTACGATGATAAAAAGCTCTTTGAAATGTTGATCTTGGAAGGCGTTCAGGCCGGGTTGAGCTGGCTCACCGTCCTGAAAAAACGGGAAAATTACCGCCAGGCCTTCGACGGCTTCGACGCGGCCAAAGTCGCCGCGTATGATGAAGCCAAGGTTGGTGAATTACTGCACAATCCGGGCCTTATCCGCAACCGACGTAAAATCGAGGCGACAGTTACCAACGCGCGGGCTTTTCTTGCCGTTTGCGAGCGGTTTGGCTCCTTTCGCGATTATATCTGGCAATTTGTCGGCGGCGTTCCCAGGCAGAACAACTGGGGTTCATGGCGGGAGGTTCCGGCCGAAACCGCTGAATCGCGCGCTATGAGCAAAGACTTGCGGCAGCGGGGTTTTTGCTTCGTCGGCCCTACTATCTGTTATGCTTTTATGCAAGCTACCGGCATGGTTAACGACCATACCACCGATTGTTTCCGCTACCACGAGATCAGGGCCGCCGTTCAAGGGAGGTTTTACCATCATTGTCTTTGCACCTATCACGCTGAAAGATAAACCGCTTTTTGACCGTTATTTCCGCGCCCGCCGCTATGAAGCGTCGGAGTGTACCTTTACCAACCTGTATCTGTGGCAGCCCGGCTATAACCTGGAATGGGCCCTGATTGACGGCTTTCTTTGCCTGCGGGCCTTGTGGCAGGGGCAGGCCTTTGTTTTTCCCCCTTTTGGGCCGCCGGCAGGGGTGGAAAGCGTGCTTGATCAGTTGGCCGAGCAGTTCGCGCGGGAAGGACGGCCGTTTTTCATGAAAGCGGCGACGGTTGACCTGGTGCAGTACCTTGAAGCGGTGCGGCCGGGGTATTACCATTTCCGGGCTGATCGCGACAATTTTGACTACGTTTATTTAGTCAAGGATCTTATCGAGCTTAAAGGCCGCCGCTACAACAGTAAGAAAAACCACCTCAACTATTTTTACAGCTATTATCCGCAGGCCCGTTATGTGCCGATCACGCCGGAACTTATTCCGGCCTGTGTCGCAAGTACGCTCGCTTGGTACGATCGCCGGTGCGACGAGGATCCTTGTATGGAGTACGAAAAAGAAGCTATTCTGAGGGCTTTCGCCCATTTTCGCGAACTAAAGCTGGTCGGTGGGGCCATTGTCATTGACGGCAAGGTGGAAGCGTTCACGTTTGGTGAAGCGCTTAACAGCGACACCGTCGTTGTTCACATCGAAAAGGGCAATGCCGATTTCCGCGGCATCTACCAGGTGATTAACCAGCAGTTTTGCCATCAGTGGCGGCATATGCGCTATATTAACCGGGAAGAAGACATGGGCATCGAAGGATTGAGGCAGGCCAAACTATCCTACCGGCCGGTAAAATTGGTGGAAAAGTATGATGTTGCTATCGCCAAATGAGGTGAATTTATGGAGTTCAGGCTGATAAATGCGGCCGATACGGAAGCGGTTAAGTTGCTGTGGTCCTACTGTTTCGAACAGCAGGATCACCCTTTTTTTAATTGGTTCTTTTCCGATTATTACCAGCCGGAAAATGTTTTGGGCGGATACGACCAGGGCCGGCTGGTCACCTGTATTCATATAATTCCTTACGAAATTCTTTTGCGGGAAAAACCGCTGCCGGTGGCATTTCTGGTGGGGTTGGCCACTGCTCCCGGCAGCCGTGGCAGCGGCGCGGCGGGAAAGCTGCTCCGGGCCGCGCTGAACGAAGCGCGCGGCCGCGGGCAGTACGCCAGTATCCTTATTCCGCGGCGGAATGGCTTTTATCGTCCTTTGGGCTGGGAACTTTGCTACCACCACTACCATTACGACGTAGCCGCCGCCGACCTCGTGCACGTTGCTAAGCGGCACGGCGCGTTCCGCCGGGTAGACTCGGTCGACGAATGGCCGGCCCTGGCCGGCGTTTATGAGGCCTTTGTCGCCGGCCGTCACGGCTATGCGGTGCGCCGGGCGGCCAATTGGCGCAGCCTGCTGGCCGCCCATCTGGCGGAAAAGGGGTTTATCTATGTATTAGAGGATGGTGGTCGGCCCAAGGGTTATATCCTTTATCACCGGGGCGAAAACGTCTTGACGGTGACGGAAATGGCCTATGCGGACGGGCGGGCGCAGCAGGCGTTGTTTTATTTTCTTTACCAACACCGCTATCAAACGGAACGGATCGAGTGGAATGCTCCTCTCGATGATGTCGTCCACTTTGCCTTGCCTAATCCGAAAAAAGAGGTATGGCTCCATCCGTTTATGGCCGGCCGGATAGTGGACGTAGCTGCTTTGCTTACGGTTATTCGTTATCCACCCGGACCGGCGGGCCAGATGGTTTTGTGTGTTGAGGACGGCTTGGCCGACTGGAATAACGGCTGCTTCGCGCTGGAGATAGCCGGTGGCCAGGGACGGGTAACGCGCGTGGCCGAGGACAAGGCCGATGTTTCCTGCCCCGTGGGCGCGCTGGCGCAGCTTGTTTTCGGGCGGCTGAGCGCCCGAGAGCTCGCGGCGGCGGGCCGGTTGACCGCTTCGCCACAGGGGGTAGCGCTTTTAGACCAGCTGTTTCCGCCGCGCGTCAATTATATTAACGAATATTTTTAGCCAGCAGGGGATGCCAAGTGAAACAGTTCATTGATATTGTCCACAACCGGCAATTTCAAAATATCGCTCTGTCCCAGCTTTTTACGGTCTTCAGTACTAACCTGCTGCTGCCGGTGCTGCCTGTGTATCTCAAACTGCGCGGGTTTTCCGATGGTCAAATCGGAATAATCATGGGTATTACCGCCATCGGCGCCCTTACCGTCCGGCCTTGGGCCGGTCTTAGGGTAGATGAACGGGGCAGCCGCCCCGTTATCCTTTTCGGCCAGGCGCTGACGGCCCTCGGCCTTGCTGGTTTTCTCTGGGCAAACAGTTTCTTTTCCTTTTTGGGCCTGCGGCTGCTGCAGGGAGTGGCCATGGCGTTTTACGGTACCGGCGCCATTACTTTCGCCAGTTCGGTCGAAAGGCCGGAAAATACGGCTGGCGCCATCTCTTTATATTCGGTGGCCACGATGGTCGGGTTGGGCGTAGCGACCGGCAGTGCGCCGCTGTTGTACGATCAGTTGGGATTTAAACCGCTCATTATCCTCGGGCTGGCCGCCGTGGGCACGGCGGCCGCTGTCATGCGGCTGCGGGCCGGCTTCATTCCGCCCTGTCCGGCCGGTGAACGCGTCCCCTTTAGCAGCGTCGCCCGGTCACGGGAAGTGCTGGCGCCTACGGTTTGCCTTTTCGCCTCCAATTTTGCCCATGGAACGGCCTTTACCTTTGTCCCCCTGGTCGCGCTGTCCGAAGGCATTACCGGCTATTCAGTCTTTTTTATCGCTTTTACCGTCGCCGTTGTCAGCGCGCGGCTTGGCGTTCAGCCGCTGACCGCACGGTGGGGGGCGGAACGGGCCGCCCTGTTTGCCAGTCTCCTTAATGCTTTGAGCGTGCTGCTCCTGGCGTTTAAGGCGTCGGCGGCGGTGCTTGCCTTGTCCGGCATTTTAATTGGTTTTGGCTTTGGCATCATCTTTCCCTGTCTGGCCGTCTATGTCGTGCAGCACAGCAATCCGGCCAATAAAGGGACGGCACTCAGCATACTGTCCGCATCAGGCGATATCGGCGTTGCCGTTGGGGCGTCGGTACTGGGGGTGGTGGCTGAATGGTTGGGTTACAAGGCCCTGTTTGCTGCGGCCGCCATGGTGGTGCTTGTCTGCACATATTATTTTTATATTTCCCTATTTGGCGGACGCCAAGAAGCGTTATTTTCAAGCCGGGAGAAGGATTGCCATAATGTTTAAGTCATAATTTACCAATCAGTGGTAAATACTAAGCTTTACGCAAGTACGGAGGAGCTGTAAGCAACCGTGGTGGACAGGCTGCGTCAGCAGTCGGATTTTGGCAGGAAATTGCCTACAGGCGACGAAATACAAAGGATAAATCAAATAAGCGAAGAGGAGTAGCATTATGAGTGCCAATCCAGTTGTTCCAACCAATTTTATTCAGGAAATTATCAACGAGGATTTAAAAAACAATACATACGGTGGCCGCGTCCACACCCGTTTTCCGCCCGAGCCTAACGGCTATTTGCATATCGGTCATGCTAAGTCCATTTGTCTGAACTTTGGTCTGGCTAAGAAGTACGGAGGACTGTGCAACCTGCGGTTCGATGATACCAACCCCAGTAAGGAAGAAGTTGAATATGTCCAATCGATTATTAACGACGTCAAGTGGCTGGGCTTCGACTGGGACGACCGGATGTTTTACGCATCGGATTATTTTGACCAGCTTTATGAGTTTGCCCTTAAGCTGATTCGGGACGGCAAAGCCTATGTCTGTGACCTTAGTCCGCAGGAAATACGTGAATACCGCGGCACGTTGACGCAGCCGGGCAAAGAAAGCCCCTACCGCAACCGGTCGGTCGAGGAAAACCTCGATTTGTTCCAGCGCATGAAGGCCGGCGAGTTTCCGGACGGTTCCCGTGTGTTACGCGCCAAAATTGACATGGCGTCGCCCAACCTCAATATGCGCGACCCGGTGTTGTACCGGATTATGCGGGCTACGCACCACCGCACGGGCGATAAATGGTGCATTTACCCCATGTACGACTACGCTCATCCTTTGTCCGACGCATTGGAAGGCATTACCCATTCCATTTGCACCCTGGAATTTGAAGACCACCGGCCGCTGTATGACTGGGTACTTGAAGCCTGCGGCTTTGGCCCTGGCCGCCCGAAGCAGATCGAGTTCGCCCGGCTTAATCTGACGAATACCGTTATGAGCAAGCGCAAATTACGCCTGCTGGTCGAGAAAGGCTATGTCAGCGGCTGGGACGACCCGCGCATGCCCACCATTTCCGGGCTGCGGCGGCGCGGCTATACGCCTGAAGCCATCCGCGACTTTTGCGACCGCATCGGCGTAGCCAAGAGCAACAGCACGGTCGACATTGCTTTGCTGGAACATTGCATCCGTGAAGATCTTAATACCCGGGCGCAACGGGCAATGGCCGTCCTGCGTCCCCTGAAGGTGGTAATTGAGAACTATCCCGAAGACCAAGTGGAAGAATTGGTGGCGGAGAACAATCCCGAGGTGCCGGAAGCAGGCACGCGTAAAATCCCTTTTTCTCGTGTCATCTACATTGAGCAGGACGATTTCATGGAAAATCCGCCCAAAAAGTTTTTCCGCCTTTCGCCCGGGCAGGAGGTTCGTCTTAAGTACGCCTACATCATTAAATGTGAGCGGGTGGTGAAAGACGAGCAGACCGGCGAGATCATCGAACTGCGCTGCACGTACGATCCTGAGACGCGCAGCGGCGCCGGGGTCAGCCGCAAAGTTAAGGGTACGTTGCATTGGGTGTCGGCGGCCCACGCCGTGCCGGCCGAAGTACGCCTGTACGACTACCTTCTGTTGGACGACAAGGAAGAGGAAGAAACCGAGGGTGATGATTTTCTGGCCAAGCTCAATCCTGCATCACTGGTCACTCTGACCAATTGTCTGGTTGAACCCAGCCTGGCCGGCGCGGCGCCAGGTAGCCGCTACCAGTTCCTGCGGCAAGGCTATTTTTGCGTCGACCCCGATTCAGCTAACGGCAAATTGGTCTTTAATCGGATTGTCGGTCTGCGCGATTCGTGGGCCAAATTGCAAAAAGAATAACAATAAGTCGGTCATGATTCGCTTTTTATCAAACATTCGCAAGCTCTTGTCACCGTCTTTGCCGTCAAGGACCGGGTACTGGGGCACAATCTCCTGGCGGCGATCTATAACTACGGATCTTATTACGAACGGTTCCAGCAAGACCGCATCAAAGAAGTGGGGATTAAGGAATAGGCGGCTTGTATTGACAGCAATGCCGGCGATAGTGTAACATATATTCCACAATACTATATATTTTATATTTTTTGGAGGAGTCTGTCACAACAGGCTCCTCTTTGCCTTTTTTAGGGCAAACTAACCCAAGAGGAGGATGGTAATGGACAATTGGGCTTTTTACGGTTCAATTTTACTCTTCCTGGCAGCCTATGGCCTGATCATCTGGGAAAAGATCAACCGCATGGTTGTGGCCATGAGCGGGGGCCTGCTGATGGTTCTGATCGGGCTATTGGATCAGGAAACTGCCATTAAGGACGATATTGACTTTAATACCATTGGTCTGTTGGTGGGCATGATGATTTTGGTAGCCATCACGCGCCGTACCGGCGTATTTGAGGCCCTTGCTGTTTGGACGGCCCGGGCGGCAAAGGGGCGGCCGCTCGCCCTTCTCGGTTTGCTCTGCCTTATTACGGCGGTCGCATCGGCGCTCTTGGATAATGTGACAACGGTACTGCTGGTTGTCCCGGTCACACTGACCTTAACGGAAAAACTGCAGGTTGACCCGCTTCCCTTTCTTATTTCCGAGATCCTGGCGTCTAATATTGGTGGCACGGCAACATTGATTGGTGACCCGCCCAATATCATGATTGGCAGTGCCGTAGGTTTTAGCTTTACCGATTTTATTGTTCATTTGGCGCCCATTGCCATCGTTGTCCTGGTGATAACTACGGCGCTACTAATGCTTCTCTACCGGCGGGGGCTAACGGTGCGGGAGGAAGACCGCCAAAAGCTGCTCGCCTTGTCACCCGGGGATGAAATCAAAGACTGGCGCCTTTTGAAACAGTCGCTGGCCGTACTGGCACTGACGATTATCGGTTTTTCTTTCCATGGAATATTGCACCTCGAGTCGGCAACCATTGCTCTCGCTGGCGCTATGTTGCTGATACTTATCAGCCGGGAAGAGCCGGAAGACGTGCTGCTGCATGTCGAGTGGCCGACGATTTTCTTCTTTGCCGGTTTGTTTGTCTTAGTGGGTGGCCTTAAGGCCACCGGTGTTATCCGGGCTCTGGCCGAGTGGAGCCTGGGAGTTACCCAGGGCGATGTGGCTGGCACGTCTTACCTTATCCTGTGGGTAGCCGCCATTGCTTCTGCTTTTGTGGACAATATTCCCTTCGTGGCGACCATGATTCCCATGCTGCAGGACATGGGCCAAATCTCCGGTATGAACCTTGAGCCGGTGTGGTGGTCGCTGGCGCTGGGGGCCTGTCTGGGCGGCAACGGTACGCTTATTGGCGCCTCGGCTAATGTTATTGTGGCCGGCATTGCCGAAAAGAACGGTTGCCCTATTTCCTTCCGTGGTTATTTTAAGGTCGCCTTTCCGTTTATGCTGTTGTCCATCGTTCTGTCTCACCTTTATATATCTTTGCGCTATTTTTAAGTGGTATTAAAGGCAAAAAGACTGCCGCGAGCGGTGCTTACGGCAGTCTTTTATCGTGTATTAGCGGTAATACCGGTTTTTGATATCTTGCACTACCTCTTCGAGGTGGGTGGAAACTTGGGGGATGGCATAGCCGACAAAAATGGGCGACATGACGAAGCGGGGAACAATTTTGACCCAGATGCGGCCCGCAAAATGATAAAAAAAGAGGTTATAGCTGGTGCAGTTTTTGTGAAACCCGTTGAGAATATAATGGGCGGCCGTCTGAATAGCGTCGGCCATCGCGTCAAGGCGGTCAAAATCATGAAGGATGACATTGAATTCAAAAAAGCCGACACGGGGTTTAGTCGATATATTAAATTCGACGCCGCCATCGCGGTGAACGATGAGACCTTCAAATTGATCAGCTGAAATGTTTCGCCGGTAGTCGATGTTCTTTAACCCTACAATCTGCATGTGCGGGTGACGGATGGTTCCGCCGGACAGGGGGCCATGATTTTTGAAAAACAGTACCGACTTAAACTCGCCGCTTTTCTCCATGTTCAGCCAATTTTCCACGCCGAAACGAATGACGGCATAGAGGTGGTCTTGCGGATAAGTTGACAGTTCGGCATCGCAGTGATCGGTCTCGATCAGCACTGTCTGGAAGGCGTCTTGCAGTACGGGATACTTATTTTTTATCAGCAGGATAGGGCCCTGCTCGGCCAGCACGCCGACCAGGCTGGACCGGTCGCAGAACGGGCACTTGGTTTCACGGTTAATAATGTTTTCCGGCTTGAGCCGGCTTAACCAGGTATCAAAAGCAAGATGGGTAGTCATACAATCACCTGATTATCCGTTTGCTACTTTTATCTTAACCTCAAACAAGGAGAATGTCACTTGTTTGCAAGAAAAAAGACGAGACTATATGCAAACCGGTATAACAGGACATATAGCCTCTGAAGTTTCAGCGGGAAATATTACATAATTATTACATAAGATCTTAAAATATAAAGCGGGCAGGAAGAAGCGGTGTTGAATGAAGCGGCGGCAGCTACGCCGGCCACGTATGGCATCAAAAACATACATGGTCTTTTATTGCCCCCCTTTGGTGTGTTATTCTTATTATACCGTGAAATTTCATTTAAACAGACATACCTGCCATGCCGCCCCAAAATTGAGCTGGCCTGGCGCGGACGAAAAGGAACTGGCAGGCAGCCAGACGGCTGCATAGGATACTTCTAAAGGGGAAAGCCCCAATTTTTTACAGCGGTGAGGAATATGCCGGGTATTTCATGGTTTTCGTTTATCTTTCTCTTTCTGGTACCGTTTTTGTTATGTTGGTCTACAGCCCGGCTGCTGGCCCGGCGGCATCCAATATACCGCCGCCGCCCGGTCCGCGCAGCGTATTGGCTGACGTCAGGGGCCAGCGTGGCCGTCCTGGTGGCCAGCCGATGGCTGCGGTTTGACGGGATCCAGCCCGACTGGTTCCGGTTTCTTATGTACGCGGCCTATGTTTGGATCATTGCGCAGTTATTGCTGCTGCTCATTCTGCTTATCTCTTTTCTCGCCGGCTGGCTGGCCAGCAAGGCAACAGTGGCAAAAGGAGATGATGCGGCGGCGACAGCGCGAACCGGGGGCGTTACGCGCCGGGAATTTCTCCGCACGGCGGCGGCCGCGGCGCCCCTGCTAAGTCTGGCCGTTACCGCCCGCACCGTCTACGCGACCGATGCCACCGTCGCCGTTAACCGTTATAGTCTTGCTTTCGACGGCCTGCCGGACAGTCTTGCCGGTCTGAAAATTGCCCAAATCAGCGATACCCATATCGGCCCCTTTTTCTCCCTGGCCAAGTTTGAGCGGGTGTTGGCTATGGTAGAGACCGAGCGGCCCGACCTCCTGGCCGTTACCGGCGACCTTATTGATGATCTGGCTTTGCTGGACGGAGCGGTAAAGCTACTTACCGATTTTCAGCCCCGGCTGCCGCTGGGTATTTATTTTTGTTGGGGCAATCATGAGTATTTTCGCGATATTGGCCGTATCCGCCGGGCGCTCAGGGATAGTTCGGTCACCATCCTTGAAAACAGGGCGGCAAAGGTGCTGGACGGTGAGCGGCCGCTGTATTTGGCCGGTGTTGACTACCCTTGGGCTAAAAGCGGCGCAGCCCAGGTTGAGCGGCGGCGCTTTCTCACCGAGAAGGCGTTAAGCCAGGTACCACCGGCTGCGTTTACCATATTGCTGACCCACCACCCGGACTTTTTAGCCAATGCGTTTGCGGCCGAAGTGCCGCTAACCCTGGCCGGTCATACCCACGGGGGACAGATTGCGGTGTTTGGGCGGTCGCTGTTACCGGTACAGTACACTTTTATGCGCGGGCTCTACCGCCAAGGCACATCCTATGGTTATGTACATACCGGCACCGGCCACTGGCTGCCTTTGCGCGTCGGCTGTCCGGCGGAAATCAGCTTGTTTACGTTGGCGAAAGGAGGATAACATGAGCAAGATTAAGATTAAAAAGAACCTTAGCGATCAGGATATGCTGGCCAACTGGCAGGAACCGGCCAGTTTCGAAACTGCTAGCCATGACGAAAAAACGACCGTCCAAACGGCTAGAGGAAAAGGCCGTGAGAGCGAGTCGTTTCACGGTTCATTTTTGACCCCACAACTGCAAGAAAAGGTAGGAAAGGCTCTCTTGGACTTGAAACTGGCGCTGTATAAGGAAGGCATCGTTGATTACGAGATTAAAGTGGCCCGCCAGGGACACCAGGTCATTCTTACGGCAGCACCCAAGGCTGCTAAACCATCGCCTAAGAGCCGGCCATAAACCGGCGGACAAGAATAATGCTCAACCGTTAATAAGCACCGGCTTCGGCGGGTGCTTATTTTCTTGCTTCTTTAAAAGGAGTTGCGGCGCCTATGTGGAAAACATTAGGATGCACCAATCAAGATTTTGATGGAGAAAGGATCGATGGCATGGGGAAGGGGCATAGCAGTTTCTGCCGCGATATCTGGCAGTTGACCAAAGAGTATTGGTGGTCGGAAGAAAAGTGGCAAGCCAGGGGGCTGCTTGCCGTTAATCTTGCTTTGACGCTCGGTCATGTGTATATTTTGGTGCTTATAAACGAATGGTACAACACTTTCTATAACGCTCTGCAAAATTACGACAAGGATGCGTTTTGGCAAGCGTTGGGCGAGTTCTGCCTTTTGGCGGCAATTTATATTATTATTGCTGTTTATGAATTATATCTCCAGCAGATGCTGGAAATACGGTGGCGCCGCTGGCTGACCTACCGTTATTTGGACAACTGGCTGTATAAACGTACTTACTATATAATGCAGCTATTAGACCCCGGCACCGATAACCCGGACCAGCGTATCAGCGAAGATCTGCGCCTTTTTACCGCATATACGCTGCGCCTGTCGTTAGGCCTGCTCAAGGCAGTCGTTACCCTGGTATCTTTTGTTGCTATTTTATGGCGGCTGTCAGGTCCGCTGCATATTCCTTTTGGTGCGTGGCAGCTCACGATACCAGGTTACCTGGTGTGGGCAGCCTTGGCTTATGCCATTATTGGCACTTGGTTGACAGTAAAAATTGGCCGGCCGCTGGTCAATTTAAATTTTGACCAGCAGCGGTTTGAGGCTGATTTCCGTTTTAGCCTGGTGCGGCTGCGTGAACATGGCGAAAGTATCGCTTTTTATGGTGGTGAACGGCAGGAGCAGGCTAATTTTGTCCAGCGGTTCCGCCACGTCTTTGCTAACTTCTGGCAGCTCATGCAGCGCCAGAAACAGTTAACATGGTTTACGTCCGGCTATTTTCAACTGGCTATTATCTTTCCCATCCTGGTTGCTTCGCCGCGTTACTTTGCGGGGCAAATTCAGCTTGGCGGCCTGATGCAAATTTCATCGGCCTTTGGCCGCGTTCAGGATTCGTTGTCCTGGATTATTGATCGTTTTTCGCAATTGGCCGAGTGGCAGGCGGTTGTCAACCGTCTGGTCGGTTTCATTAACAATATGGAGCGCGTGCGCCACATTTGTCTGAACGAAGCGGGCGTGCGGATTCGGCCAAGTGAAGGAGCGACTTTTACTGCCGTTGGCCTGAATGTATGCCTTCCTGATGGACGGCAGCTTATTCAGCCGCTTGCTTTAGAGCTCCGGCGGGGCGATTCGCTGCTTGTTGTCGGGCCCTCCGGCTGCGGGAAAAGTACCCTGCTGCGCACCTTTGCCGGCTTATGGCCTTTCGGCCAGGGTGAAATTCGTATTCCACAGGGACAACGGGTATTATTCGTGCCGCAAAAAAGCTATCTTCCTATCGGTACCCTGCGGGAGGCGCTACTGTACCCAAAGAGTCCGGGGTCGGTCAGCGATGCGGCCATTCGGGAAGCGATGGATCTCTGTCGGCTGGAAGGCTTTAAAGACCAGCTTGACCGGGTCGAGGACTGGTCGCACATTTTATCCCTGGGCGAGCAGCAGCGTGTAGCCTTTGTCCGGGTATTGCTCCAAAAGCCGGATTGGCTGTTTTTGGATGAAGCTACGTCGGCACTGGATGAACCTACCGAGCGGGCGCTGTATAAACTACTCCGCGAACGGCTGCCCCAGACGACAATAGTCAGTGTCGGCCACCGCAACACTTTGAGCAGCCATCACCGGAAAAAACTTGCCATTGATGATTCGGGCAACTGGAGTATTCTTAATCTTTAGCCGTACTCCGTCTCGATGCTGACAAATCCACGTGCAATATATTTTGAATAAATCTACCGTATTGTATTGTAGGTTGGCCAACTTAATGTACGTTGCCGTCGTTCTCCTCACAATCCCGTATTTGCAGTTTGTTGGCGGAACTAATTGACACCAGTGAAATTCTGGATGCCTGTACGCCGCAAGTTATTGCTACAGGGTCGACGGTAACTAAAGTCATTGCTTACTATCACGGTATGTCGGCGCTTGTTACCAGCACACCGGTATTTGCTGATAGCGTCAGACTCATACGAGTTTTTTCTAACGTGCGCAATATCACTGAACTATAAAGGTTTTCAAAATTTACCATTTGACAGATTGGGTAATTCATGATAAATTTATTAGCGTCGCTACAAACGACGGAATAAATTACCACAAATAAGATGTTGACAAGTCGCAGCACAAGATATATAATTATATTCCGTCGCGAGGATAAGCGACGCGGTCCTTGAAAACTGAACAATGTAAGCGCCAAGTGTAATAAGGATGCGGAAGTAGCTCAGTGGTAGAGCATCGCCTTGCCAAGGCGAGGGTCGCGGGTTCGAATCCCGTTTTCCGCTCCATTTTATGATACTAACGAGCCTTGACAGGCTCCAATAGATAAATTTTATTGGAGAGTTTGATCCTGGCTCAGGACGAACGCTGGCGGCGTGCCTAACACATGCAAGTCGAACG